>DASUAK010000145.1:0-12081 GCA_035763845.1 bacterium
GTGCCCGCACTGCGCGGTCAGGTGGCGGGCGTCGAACGCGCGGACTCGTGGGCGCTGGACGCGCACAAGTGGCTGAACGTGCCGTACGATTGCGGCCTCGCCTTCACGGCGCATGCCCCCGCTCACCGGGCGGCGCTGACCACCGGCGCGCCCTATCTCATTGCCAGCGCTGCCCGCGATCCGCTCGACTGGACGCCCGAGGCGTCGCGGCGGGCCCGCGGCTTCACCGTGTACGCGGCGCTGCGCAGCCTCGGCCGCGATGGCGTGGCGGACCTGGTGGCCCGCTGCTGCCGGCTGGCGCGCCGGATGGCCGCGCGATTGCAGGCGGAGCCCGGCGTGACGATCCTCAATGAGATCGCGCTCAACCAGGTGCTGGTCCGCTTCACGCCGCGCGGGGGCGGCGACGCGGACGGCCTGACGCGAGCGGTGATCGCCCGTGTCCAGCGCGATGGCGTCTGCTGGACCGGCGGGACCACCTGGCGGGGGAAGGGCGCGATGCGCATCTCGGTGTCGGGCTGGCAGACGACCGAGACCGACATCGACCGGTCGACCGACGCGATCATCGGGGCCTTCCGGGCGGAGGCGTCGAGCGCGTGATCGACGTCTGGCAGCACCTCCTCTTCGGATTCCAGGTCGCCCTGCGGCCGGAGAACCTCGCCCTGGCCTTCGCCGGTGCGCTGCTCGGCACGGTCGTGGGCGTGCTGCCCGGGATCGGCCCGGTCGGAGGCATCGCCATCCTCCTGCCGCTGACGTTCAAGCTGCCGGCGGCCTCCGCGATGATCATGCTCACCGCGGTGTACTACGGCACGATGTACGGGGGGTCCACCACCTCGATCCTGATGAACGTCCCGGGGGAAGCTTCCTCGGTGGTCACCTCTTTCGACGGCTACGCGATGGCGCAGCAGGGCCGCGCCGGGCCCGCCCTGGCCATTGCCGCGGTGGGCTCCTTCATCGCCGGAACGCTCTCGATCGTCGCGCTGACCTTCTTCTCGCCCCTGCTGGCGGCCTGGGGCCTGACCTTCGGCCCGCCCGAGTACTTCGGGCTGATGCTCTTCGGGCTGTCCGCGGTGAGCAGCCTGGCCGGGGAGTCGCTGGTGAAGGCGCTGCTCTCGATGGGGTTCGGGCTGATGCTGGCCACCGTCGGGACGGACCTCGTCACCGGGGTGCCGCGCTTCACCTTCGGCATCCCCTACCTGCTGGACGGGATCGACTTCGTGGTGGTGGTGATCGGGCTGTTCGCCATCTCCGAGGTGCTCGTCTCGATCGAGATGGCGCGCGGAGCGGAGAGCGTGCCGGCCCGGCTCGAGCGGATCTGGCTGAGCGCGCGGGACTTCGCCGAATCGTGGTGGGCCATCGTCCGCGGCAGCGTGATCGGCTTCTACATCGGCATCCTCCCCGCGGCCGGAGCGACCATCGCCTCCTTCCTCTCCTACAGCGTGGAGAAACAGATCGCCAAAGACCCGAGCACCTTCGGGAAGGGGGACATCCGCGGGGTGGCCGCGCCTGAGTCCGCGAACAACGCGGCCGCGGTCGGCAACATGATCCCGATGCTGACGCTGGGCATCCCGGGCTCGTCCACCACGGCGCTGATGCTGGGAGCCCTCCTCGTGCTGAACGTCGTGCCGGGGCCGCTGCTCTTCCGCGACCACCCCGATGTGGTCTGGGGACTGGTGGCCAGCATGTACGTCAGCAATCTCATCCTGCTCATCCTGAACCTGCCGCTGGTGGGGATCTTCGTGCGCATCCTCCGCGTCCCCTCACGCCTGCTGATGCCGCTGATCGTGGCGATCTGCGTCATCGGCACCTACGCCGTGAACTTCAGCGCCTTCGACCTGCAGTTGATGGCCGTGCTGGGACTGGCCGCGTACTACATGCGGAAGAACGACTACCCGCTCGGACCGACGATCCTCGGCCTGGTGCTGGGGGACCTCATGGAACAGAACCTGCGGCGGTCGCTGATCATGAGCCGCACCGGCGCGCTGATCTTCGTCACACGGCCGCTCACCGCCGTGCTGATCGGCCTGTCGGTGCTCTCGATCCTGGCCCCGGCGATCCTGCGCGCGCTGCGGCCGCCTCCGGCCCCGGCGGACTCCGCCCCGGGCTAGCCGAACACCGTCCGCGCGCGGCGCACGACCGCCTCCACGAACCGCACCGTCGCCTCGAAGTCCGCCAATCGCATCATGCTCGCCGGGGTGTGGATGTAGCGGCAGGGGATCGCCACGACCCCGACCAGAACGCCCTCGCGCGTGAGGTGGATCGCGCCGGCATCGGTGCCGCCGTACAGCGGGCGCTTGTGCTGGAACGGGATCTCGTGCTCGGCGGCGATCTGCTCGAGCCCCCGCACGACGCGCGGAGGGACGATGAGCGAGGTGTCGGCGAACGTCAGGGCGGGCCCGCGCCCCACGGCGGTGGGCTGGCGCGGCGCGGCGACGCCGGGGAGATCGGCGGCGACCGTCCCCTCCACGGCCAGGGCGAAGTCGGGGTTGATCCGGTAGGCGGCCGTGCGCGCTCCCCGCAGGCCGATCTCTTCGCCGACGGCGAAGCTGCACACCAGCGTGAGGTCGAGGTCCTGCCCGCGCAGAGCCTCCAGCGTGCGGATGAGCACGGCGCAGCCGGCCCGGTCATCGAGGGCCTTGCCCAGGACCCAGTCCTCTGCCAGCCGCTCGAACGGCACGGCGGGAACGGCCGGATCGCCGATGCGCACCCCCCACCCCGCCGCTTCCTCATCGGAGCGCGCCCCGACATCGATGAACAGCTCCTCGAGCGGGAGGGGCTTGTCGCGCTCGGCCGGCTTGGTGATGTGCGGGGGCACGGTCCCGATCACGCCGCGCAGGTCCCGGCCTTCCCGGGTGCGCACCGTCACCGGCAGCGCGGGAAGGATGCGCGCGTCCCAGCCCCCGATCGGAGCGAAGCGCAGGAACCCCTCGGGCTCGATGTGGCTCACCATCAGCCCGATCTCGTCGAGGTGCGCGTCGAGCATCAGGGTGAAGCCGCTCCGGCCGGTGCGGGTGACGAGCAGGTTGCCCAGGGTGTCCGTGCGGACGTCGTCGGCGAGCGGGGCGGCGAGACGGCGCACCGCTTCGCGCGCCTCATCCTCGAAGCCCGACACGCCGAACGCGTCCGAGAGGGTGCGCAGCAGGGTCAGGGTGTCCACGAGCCTGTGTTGTTCGCGGGAGACCACGCTACCTCATCTTCGGCGGGAAGGACTGCTCTGCCGAACGCGTTGTAGACTACAGTTGCCATGAGCCGTCCCCCCGTGCTCCGCTGCGTCCAGTGCGGCCAGGAGAATCCCCCCTCCGCGCGCTTCTGCATGCGCTGCGGGACCGCGCTGGCCCGGGCGTGCCCCGCCTGCGGCGAAGCCAACGCGCTGGCCGCCCAGTTCTGCGGCCGCTGCGGCACCCCGCTCCTGGGCGCCGCGGCGACGGAGCGGCGGGTGCTGAGCGTTCTCTTCGCCGACCTGGTCGGCTCCACGCAGCTCGTGTCGCGGATCGATCCGGAGCCGATGCGCGTCCTCAGCGCGCAGTACTTCGGGGCGATGCGCGAAGAGATCGAGCGCGTCGGCGGTGTGGTCGAGAAGTACATCGGCGACGCGGTCATGGCCGTCTTCGGCCTGCCCACGGCGCACGAGGATGACGCCGACCGGGCCGTGCGCGCGGCCGTGGCGATGCAGCGGCGGATGGCCGACCTCAACGAGCAGGGCGGGCTGGACCTCCACCTGCGCGTGGGCATCGCCACCGGCGAGGTGGTGGCCGATCCGGCGGCCGTGGGCGCGGGCCAGTTCATGGTCACCGGCGAGGCCGTCAACCTCGCCTTCCGTCTGCAGGCCCAGGCCCCCCCCGATGGGATCGTCGTGGACGAGCGCACCTTCCGCGCCCTGCGCCTGCACGGGGAGTTCAAACCGCTGCCCCCCGCGCCCGACGACGACTTCGCCTCCCTGCCCCGCTGGCAGGTGCTGATGATCGCCGAGGGCCAGGCGGCCAAGCGCCTGCGCGCCCCGCTGGTGGGCCGGGACGACGAGCTGCAGTTCCTCCTCGCGCTGTACCGCCGGGTCATGGACAGCCGCCGGCAGCACCTCGTCACGGTGATGGGTCCGGCGGGGGTCGGCAAGACCCGCCTGGTCGAGGAGTTCGTACACCTCATCCGGGCCGAGCCCCAGACGCCGCGCGTGCTGCGCGGCCGCTGCCCTTCCTATGGTGAAGGGCTCACCTACTGGCCGCTCACGGAGATGGTCAAGCAGGAGTCGGGGATCAAGGACAACGATCCGCCCGCGGTTGTCCTGGACAAGCTGCGGACCGCCGCCGACCGCATCTGCGCTCCCGTGATGGGTCCCGAGGAAACCGCCAACGTCACCGCGGACATCGCCGCCCTGCTCGGACTGTCCGTGACGCGCTCCTACGAGACGATGTGGCGCGAGCGGCTGACCGCCCTCAAGCAGGTCGTGGAGAATCCGCCGATCGTGGAGGCCGCCCCGCCGGGGCAGAGCCGGCAGGGCGCCGACGTCCTCATCCCCTCCGTGCGCGCGTTCTTCGTGGCCCTGGCCCAACAGGGTCCCCTGGTGCTGGTCTTCGAGGACCTGCACTGGGCGCAGGAGAGCCTGCTCGACCTCCTCGAGCGCGTCGCCCTGGCCGGTCACGACGTGCCCATCCTCACCCTGTGCCTGTCGCGCCAGGAGCTGCTCGAGCGCCGCCCGGCGTGGGGCGCGCGGCTGCCCAGCCACACCAGCCTGCAGCTGCAGCCACTGGGCGAAGAGGTGAGCCGCTCGCTGATCGCCGAGCTGCTGAACGGGGAATCGCTCCCCCGCGAGATCCGGGAGGCCATCCTGGCGCGCGCCGAGGGCAACCCCTTCTACATCGAGGAGATCCTGCGCCGGCTGATCGACGGCGGCGAGCTGGTGCGTGGGGAGAGCGGATGGCGGCTGGCGTCGCCGTCCGTCGAGATCCGCATCCCGGACACGATCCACGGCATCCTCGCCTCGCGGTTGGACCTGCTCACCCCGCTCGAGAAGCGGGTCATCCTCGACGCTTCCGTGGCCGGCCGCGTCTTCTGGCTGAACGCGGTGGCGGCGATGGGCGACCTCGACCCCACCGAAGCGGAAGGCGCCCTGGGCCGGGTGGCCGAGCGGGATCTCATCGAGGCCCGCGCCGCCTCCTCGCTGGCGGGCGAGCGCGAGTTCGCCTTCAAGCATGCCCTCATCCGCGAGGTCGCCTACTCCATGCTGCCCAAGCTCGCGCGCAGCACCCGCCATCTCCGCTTCGCGGAGTGGCTGAAGGAGGCGACGAAGCGCCCGATCGAAGAGTCCCTGGACATCCTCGCCTACCACTACGAGCAGGCCTGGCGGAACGCGTTCGATACGGGCGACCGCGCCGAAGAGCTGGCGCGGCGGGCCGTGGCCGCGCTGCGGCGGGCGGGGGGCCGCGCCATGCACCTGCGCACCCTGCCCGAGGCCCGGGGGCTCTACGAGCGGGCCGTGGACATCGTGCTGCATGCCCAGCTGACGGGGGACGCGGCGATGTACCTCGAGCTGCTCGTCGAGTATTCCGAGGTGATCAAGTGGATGCAGGCGGGCGAGAAGGTCCTCGCCGTGACGCAGGCGGTGCTGCAGCAGGCGCCCGCGATCGGCCGCGACGACCTCATCGCGCGGGCCTGGCTGAACCGGGCCTACGCCGAGTACGACAAGAACCGCCTGCGTGAGGCCGACGAGGCGCTGCGCCGCGCGCTGGAGGTCTTCCGCAAGCTGGGCGACCGGCAGGGGGAGGCCGAGGCCCTGGAGGTGCTCGGCGGCGTGACCTCCGATCTGCGCGGCAGCCTGCGCACCGCGGAAGAGGCGTACACGCGCGTCCTCGAGCTGTACCGGGAGATGGGCGACGGGATGGGCCAGGCCCGCACCCTCTCCTGGCTCGGACGGGCCCAGCAGCAGGCCGGCCGTCTGGCCGCGGCACGCGCCACCCTCGAGGAGGCGCTGACGGTGGGCCGGCGGCACCACGAACGCATCAGTGAGGCGAAGACGCTGATGGGCCTGGCCATCATCGCCCACCTGGAGGGCCGCGGGGACGAGTCCATCGCCCTGCACCACAAGGTGATCAAGGTCGTGACGCAGCTGGGCAACAATCTTGACGAGGCGGGCGTGCGGCGCCACCTGGCGATGGTCTACCTGCGCCGCGGCAGGGTGGCCGAAGCGGAAGAGGAGCTCCGTAAGGCCCAGGCGGCCCGGCGGCGCCACGGGCTCAAGGCGGAGTCGCCCCAGATCCTGCGCACGCTGGCCGAGATCGCCCTGGCCAAGGGCGAGCTGCTGGCCGCCGCGGATTACGCCGAGCGGGCCGTGGCCCTGATGCCTGAGGGAGATGACGTGGGCTTCGCCACCCACGGCGCCGCCCTGGCCAGGGTGCGCGCGGCGCAGGGGCGGCGCGAGGAGGCGGAGGAGATGTTCCGCCGCTCCGTGGCCCTGCTGGAGCGGCAGGACTACCGCATCGATCTGGCGCTCGTGCTCATGAAGTACGGTGAAGCGCTCGGGCGTCGCGAGATGCTCGAGCGGGCGCGGGCGGAGTTCGCGGGGATGGGTGCGACCTTCTTCGTGGACGAGATCGACAGGCTGCTAGAAGAGCTTCCGTCGAAGCCAGCTCTCTCCACCGGCGGGGGGAGCTGATCCGGGCGCGGGCTTCGCGCTCGGGCCGGTCCCGTTCGTCGCCGGGCGCGCGTCCCCGTCGTAGCTCATCGACACCTCTTCGGCATAGATCGGCAGCGACGCATTCGCGTTCGTCAGGACGACCTGCACGCGCTCCTGCGGATACAGGTACACGGCCGCCTGCCAGCTGACCATGACACTGCCCAGGGCCTGAGCCATGACGTAGTACCACCGGTCGCCGGGCAGGTTGCGGAAGGCAAACCGCCCGCGGGCGTCGGTGCGCATCTGCGCGTAGGCGCTCTTGGCCTGGGTCTCCGGGCTGACCATCACGTACTCGACGTACATATGAGCCATGCGGGCGTTGTAGGAGCCGTTCTTCGAGGCCTGCTGCTTGACCCGGTCCAGGTCGATGGGACGCACGAGGAGATAGACACGCGCATCGGCGCAAGGCACGACCTCACCGCCGCTGCGCACGAGCCCGATCCAGCCTTCGATCGTCCCGTTCTGCGCGGCAGCCGATCGAGCGAGGTGGTTGATGGGGGACCGTTTCCGGAAGATCGTAGGCCTCCTCCGGCTGCATCGATAGTATGCCCCTCAACGTGCAACCGGTAGTCGGCTCGGCCGCACACTCCGGGGAGGAGCCGCCGCGCGCATGGGGTAATTTTGTTGTCATTCCTGTGGAAGCCGAGCCCGTGGTCAAGCCTCACCCAACAGGCGTGGGTCCGGCGGCGGATGCCGGGCGCCCGCTGCTGAAGCGCCCCCCGCTGCGGCCCCGCACGCTGTGGTCGCGCGTCAAGGGCAGCCCCTCCGCGCTGCTGGGCGTGCTCGTCGTCGTGCTCGTCGTCTCCCTCGCGATCTTCGCGCCGTGGATCGCGCCGTACGATCCCTCCGAGCAGTTCTTCGACGGCCTGACGATCGAGGGCCGGCCGCTCGGCCCGAGCGCCCGCTTCTGGCTCGGCACCGACCTCCTCGGCAGGGACCTGCTCTCGCGGCTGATCTACGGGGCGCGCGTCAGCCTGCTGATCGGCGTCGCGGCCAACGCCGCGGCGCTGTCCATCGGCACGCTCTTCGGCACCCTGGCGGGCTACTTCCAGGGCTGGACGGCGATGATCGTGATGCGAGCTACCGACATGATGATGGCCTTCCCCGCCCTCATCCTGGCCATCGCCCTGGCCGCCATCCTGCGCCCCAGCCTGTGGATCGTGGCCCTCGTCATCGGCATGGTGAACTGGGTGTGGATCGCGCGCATCGTCTACGCGCAGGTGCTCGCGATCAGCGGGCGGGAGTTCATCGACGCGGCGCGCGCGCTCGGCGTCCCCACCCCGCGCATCTTCTGGCGGCATCTCTTCCCGCACCTCCTGCCCACCCTGCTGGTCTGGGGGACGCTCGGCATCTCCACGACGGTGATGTTCGAAGCCGCGCTGTCCTTCCTCGGGGTGGGCGTGCGGCCGCCCACGCCCAGCTGGGGCGGGGCGATCAACGAGAGCCAGTCCTACTTCCTGGAGGCGCCCTGGCTCGTGGCCTTCCCCGGCGCGGCCATCCTGCTGACCTCGCTGGCCTTCAACCTGGTGGGGGACGCCCTGCGCGACGCGATCGACCCCACGCTGCGGGGGCGGGGATGAGCGCGTACCTGGCGCGGCGGCTGGTCCAGGCCGTGTTCATCCTGCTCGGCGTGACCCTCATCACCTTCGTGCTGCTCTACGCGCTGCCCGCGGACCCGGCGCGCATGATCGCCGGGCGCAGCGCCACGGCCGAGACCGTGGACCGCATCCGCGCCGAGCTGGGGCTCGACCAGCCGCTGCTGGTCCAGTACGGGCGCTTCCTGGGGCGCCTCGGCCGCGGCGACCTCGGCCGGTCTTACGCGCAGAAGGTACAGGTCACCGAGCTGCTGAGCTCGCGGATCACCGCCACTGTCTGGCTGATGCTCGGGGGCATCTTCTTCGAGCTGCTGATCGGGCTGCCCGCGGGGGTGCTGGCCGCGCTGCGGCGGCACAGCCGCCTCGACCGGTCCGTGATGCTGGGCGCGTTCCTGGGCGTCTCTGCGCCTCAGTTCGTGGTCGGCCTGCTCCTGCTCTACGTGCTGGCCTACAAGTGGCCGGTGTTTCCCCTCGGCGGCTACGGCTCCCTCGCCCACCTCATCCTCCCCGCGGTCACGCTGGGCATCGCCGGCGGCGGCTGGTACGCGCGGATGATGCGCTCGGCGATGCTCGACGTCGTCCACCAGGACTACGTCCGCACGGCGCGGGCCAAGGGGGCGGGCGAGGGCCGCGTCGTCGTCCGGCACGCGCTGCGCAACGCCCTGCTGCCGGTGGTCTCGATGATCGGATTGGACTTCGGGACCTTCATGGGCGGGGTGGTCGTGGTGGAGTCCGTCTTCAGCTGGCCCGGGATCGGCCAGCTGGCCTGGCAGGCCATCCAGATCGTGGACATCCCGGTGATCATGGGGGTGGTGGTCCTCTCCGCGCTGGCCATCCTCCTCGGCAATCTGCTGGCCGATCTCGTCTATCCGCTGCTCGATCCGAAGATCCGGTACACGTAGCGCCGGAACATCACAGGGAGGTGAGGCAGGTGAGGGTGCGATGGCTGGTCCTGGTCGTGGCCGCCGTCCTGCTGGTCCCGTTCGCAGGACCCACGGCGGGGCAGGGGCGGAACACGATGCTCGTGACCTTCAAGGACGACGTCAGCACGCTCGATCCCGCGATCGGGTATGACTGGCAGAACTGGTCGATCATCAAGTCGATCTCGGACGGCCTGATGGACTACGAGCCGGCGTCGACGACGCTGGTGCCCCATCTCGCCGAGTCGTACACCGTGGCCCCGGACGGCCGCAGCTACACGTTCAAGCTGCGCCGCGGCGTGCGGTTCCACAACGGCCGCGAGGTGACCGCCGCGGACGTGAAGTACACGCTGGAGCGCGTCCTCAATCCCAAGACGCAGAGCCCGGGCGCCGGCTTCTACACCGGGATCAGCGGGGCCGCATCCTTCGCCGAGGGCAAGGCCAAGGAGGTCACCGGCATCCGCGCCGTCGACAAGTACACGGTGCGCATCAACCTGGACAAGGCCAACGCCGCGTTCCTGCACACGATGGCCCTGAACTTCAGCCACGTCGTGCCGAAGGAAGAGGTGGCGCGCCTGGGCGCCGACTTCGGCCACAAGCCCGTCGGCACCGGCGCCTTCCGCGTCAAGGAATGGGTGCTCGGCCAGCGCCTGGTTCTCGAGCGCAACCCGAGCTACTTCCTGCGCGGGCGGCCCTATCTCGATCAGATCACCTTCCAGGTGGGCGTGGAGCCCAATGTCGCCTTCCTGCGCCTGCAGCGCGGCGAGGTGGACATCCTCGGCGACGGCATCCCGCCGGCGGACTTCGTCAAGGTCATGGCCGACAGCAGGCTCAACAAGCTGGTGGCCGTGGGCGACCAGCTGCAGACCGGCTACGTCACGATCAACACGCAGGTCGAGCCGCTCAACGACGTGCGCATCCGGCGCGCCCTGAACATGGCCATCGACAAGTCGCGCATCGTGCGCATCATCAACAACCGCGCCGTCCCGGCGAACCAGATCCTGCCCCCGCTGATGCCCGGCTACGACACGGACTACAAGGGCTATCCCTTCGACCGGGAGCAGGCCAGGCGGCTGCTGGCCGAGGCCGGCTATCCCAACGGCTTCCGCACGACGCTGTACGCGAACAACACCGACCCCAACCCGCGCATCGCCCAGGCCATCCAGCAGGACCTGGCCACGATCGGCGTGCGCGTGGAGCTCAAGACGCTGGCCCAGAGCACGGTGATCGAGGCCGGCGGGACCAAGGGCGGCGCGCCGCTGCTCTGGTCGGGCGGCATGGCCTGGATCGCGGACTATCCCGACCCGAACAACTTCTACTGGCCGATCCTCTCCTGCGCGGCGCTGGCGCCGGGCACCTGGAACTGGGCCTGGTACTGCAACCGCAGCGTGGAGAAGCTGGTCGAAGAGGCGGACGCCATGGTCCAGCCCACCCAGGCCGCGACCCGCGCGGCGAAGTTCCGCCAGATCTACCGGATGGTCATGGACGACGCGCCGTGGATCCCGATCTTCAACGAGCGGCGCTATACCATGCACAGCGCCAGGATGGGCGGGGTCAAGGGCATCTTCGTCGACCCCATCCACATCCCGGTGCACTACGACGAAGTGCGGATCCTGGGACGATGACCGTCCGCACCATCCACCGGGACCGCCACCACTTCGGGTGGAACAACGCCAACGAGCCCGTGCTGCGGATCGCCGCGGGGGACACCGTGAGCTTCGAGGTGGTGGATGCGAGCGGCGGGCAGATCACCCGCTCCTCCACCGTGGGCGACGTCGCCGCGCTCGACTTCGCCCGCGTCAACCCGGTGACCGGCCCGGTGTACGTGGAGGGGGCGTCGCCGGGCGACGCCCTCCTCGTGGAGATCCTCGACTTCGCGCCGAGCGGCTGGGGATGGACGGCGATCATCCCCGGCTTCGGCCTGCTGGCCGAGGAGTTCCCGAAGCCCTTCCTGCACATCTCCCAGTACGGGGCCGGGGGCGTCGAGTTCGCCCCCGGCATCCGGCTGCCGGTGCGGCCGTTCCCCGGCACGATCGGGGTCGCCCCCGCCGCGGCCGGGCTGCACTCCATCGTCCCGCCGCGCGAGGTGGGCGGAAACATGGACATCCGCGACCTGACCCGCGGGACGAAGCTGGCCCTGCCGGTGCAGGTCGCCGGGGCCCTGTTCTCCGTGGGGGACACGCACGCCGCCCAGGGCGACGGGGAGGTGTGCGGCACGGCCATCGAGTCGCCGATGACGATCACCCTGCGCTTCAGCCTGGCCAAGCAGGCCCGGCTGCGCCGCCCGCAGTTCGAGCTGGCGGCGGCTCCGACGAAGCACATCGATGAGCGAGGATATCACGCGACCACCGGCATCGCTCCCGACCTGATGGCGGCGGCGAAGGATGCCATCCGCGACATGATCGACTACCTCGGGCGCGAGCACAAGCTCACGCCCGACCTGGCGTACGCGCTGTGCAGCGTGGCCGTCGACCTCCGCATCAGCGAGGTGGTGGACGCGCCGAACTGGCTCGTCTCCGCCTACCTGCCCAGGGCCATCTTTAGATGACGTGGCTGCGAGGCGCCCTGATCGCGCTGGTTCTCGTCTCCGGCGCGCAGGGCGCCTCTTACGGCCCGCCGGGTGATCCACCGCCGGCGCGAAGCGAAACCGGCGCCGCCGTCATCGTGATGACCGACAATGACTTCGCCCCCGCGGTCGTGCGCGTCGCCCCTGGGACCGAGGTCGTCTGGCGCAACGCCGGCCGCAACCCGCACACCGTCACCGCCGACGACGGCTCGTGGGACTCCGGGGACATTCCACCGGGCGGCGAGTACCGGCGCCGGTTCGGCGCCGTGGGCCTGTTCCGCTACTTCTGCGTCCCCCATGGCTTCCGGCGCGGACGCGGCATGGCCGGCGCCGTGG
>DASUAK010000146.1:0-4669 GCA_035763845.1 bacterium
GACCACCTTGTAGGTGGGGATGATGCGCACCTCGACCGGCAGCATCAGCGTGACGAAGATCATCCAGAAGAAGAACATCCGCAGCGGGAAGCGGAAGAAGACGACGGCGAAGGCCGACAGCAGGGAGATGGCGATCTTCCCTACCGCGATGACCATGCCCATGATGAAGCTGTTGCGCATCATCGCGCGCACCGGCGCACCGCGGATGCGCTCCCCCGTGCCGGTGGCCCAGGCCTGGCTGAAGTTCTTCTGAAGATGCGGTCCCGGCCGCAGCCCCAGCTCGCCGCGGCTGACCGTGCCCAGGTCGTGCGTGCTGCCGACGAAGGCCAGGTAGACCGGGAAGGCGAACACGGCCACGCCGACGAGCAGGATGAGGTGGGCGGACCAGTTCGTGGGGCGCCGGCGCATCAGTAGTACACCTTCCGCTCGATGTAGCGGAACTGCACGGCGGTCAGGGTGATCACGACCAGCAGCAGGACGACGGACTGGGCCGAGGAACCGCCGAGGTCGAGATTGATCACGCCGTCCGTCCACACCTTGTAGATCAGCGTTTCCGTCGCCTTGCCCGGCCCGCCGCGGGTCAGCGCGTGGATCACGCCGAAGGTGTCGAAGAAGGCGTAGATCACGTTCACGATCAGCAGGAAGAACGTCGTCGGCGAGAGCAGCGGGAAGATGATCTTCCAGAAACGCTGTCGGGTGCCTGCCCCGTCCACCGAGGCCGCCTCGATGAGCGACTTGGGGATGGACTGCAGGCCCGCCAGGAAGAAGAGGAAGTTGTAGCTCACCTGCTTCCAGGCCGCGGCGACGATGACGAACAGCATCGCGTGTGTTTCGTTCAGGGTGTAATCCCACGGGATCCCCGCGCGGATCAATCCCCGGCCGAGCATGCCGATCGTCGGGTGGAAGATGAACAGCCACAGCGCCGCGGCCACCGCGGGGGCCACGGCGTACGGCCAGATCAGCAGGGTCTTGTACAATCCGGCCCCGCGGATCTGCTTGTCCGCGGTCACGGCCAGCAGCAGGCCGGAAGACATCGCGACCAGGATCACAGCCCCGGAGAAGAGCGCGGTCACCCGCAGGGCGTTCAGATAGAACGGGTCGGTCAGGACGATCCGGAAGTTCTCCAGGCCGACGAACACCGTGGAGAGCCCGAAGGGATCCTGGCGGATCAGGGACTGGATCACCGCCTGGACGGCGGGCCAGTAGAAGAAGACGAGGACGATGGCCAGCTGGGGGGCGACCAGCAGGTACGGCAGGAACCGGTTGGAGAAGATCGCGCGCCGGTTCATCGCTCAGCGGCGGGACGGCCCCGCCCGCCCGGAGGAGCGAGCGGGGCCGCGCCCGGCATCACCGAATCGGACTCGAGGCTCACTCCCCGGCGGTCTGCTGGAACCGTCGCAGGATGACGTTCCCGCGCCGGACCGCGTTGTCCAGCGCCTGCTTGGCCGTCTGCTGGCCCTGGAAGGCGCGCTCCATCTCCTCGTAGAGCACCGTCCGGATCTCCGGCATGTTGCCCAGGCGGAACCCCTTCGAGTTCTTCGTGGGGGGCGTCCGGGTGAGCTGCTTGACCGGCAGCTCCGCCCAGGGCTGCTGCTGATAGTAGCCGACCGCCCGGGCGTACTGCGCACCGGTGAAGGAGATCGGCACATACCCGGTCTCCATGTGCCACTTCCCGGCGACCTCCGCGGAGCCGAGGTACTGGAAGAACTGCGCCACGCCGCGGTATTCGTCCACCGTGCGCCGCGGGGTGGTCATCACCCAGAACGCGGCGCCGCCGATCACGGAGTTCTTCGGCGCGCCCTTGACGTCCTCATAGTACGGCAGGTAACCGACGCCCCAGCTGAACTTCGCCTCGCGGGAAACGCGGCCGTACAGGGCGGACGAGGCGGTGACGATCGCGCACTCTCCCGACGGGAACAGCGAGTCTCCCGCCGCATCCCGGCCGCCGTACTTGAAGGTCCCTTCCTTCAGCATGTCCATCAGCAGCTGCAGGTGGCGGACGAAGAGCGGCGAGTTCACGGTCAGCTGCGTGTCGAACCCCTCGAAACCGTTGGCCTTCGTGGCGAACGGCGTGTCATGGATGGCGCCGAAGGTCTCCAGCTGGACCCAGGTGGGCCAGGCCGTGGAGAAGCCGCAGGGCGCGGCGTTGGCCGCGCGGATCCGCTGGGCCGCAGTGCGCAGCTCGTTCCACGTCACGGGCGGCTTCTCAGGATCGAGGCCGGCCTTGCGGAAGGCGTCCTTGTTGTACCAGAGGATCGGCGTGCTGCTGTTGAACGGGAACGCCACCATCCTGCCGTCCGCCGAGCTGTAGTAGCCGCGGACCGCGGGCAGGTAGGTGGCCGGATCGAACGGCGTGCCGGTCTCCTTCATCAACTGGTGCACCGGCTTGATGGCCGCCCCCGCAGCCATCATCGTCGCCGTGCCGACCTCGAACATCTGGACGATGTGGGGGGCGTTGCCGGCCCGGAAGGCGGCGATAGCGGCCACCATCGTCTCCGGATAGGACCCCTTGAAGGTGGCCTTCACCTGATAGCGGCTCTGCGAGGCGTTGAACCCCGCAACCATCCCTTCGAGGGTCTCCCCGAGCGGGCCGCGCATGGCGTGCCAGAACTCGATCGGCACGCGGGTCTGCGCCTGCCCGGTCGCGGGACCGGTGGTGAGCAGCGTGCCTGCGAGCAGCAGCGCAAGCGCGCCGGCTGCCATGGTTCTGCGCATGGATCTCCTCCCTGAGATCGGAGTGGACTGCCCCTGAAGATCTTCCTTCTGTACCGTATTCGAGGGCTCCTCGGCGGGTCAATCAGGCCGCGGGCCGATGCCTTGAGACCCTTCCAGCCACCCCCGGGTGCGCTCCACCGCCCGGCGCCACCCCCGATAGCCCACCTCCCGCCGGTCCTCGCCCCAGACCGGCTCGAAGACCCGGTCCACCCGCCAGTTCGCCCGCAGGTCGTCGAGATCGTGCCAGTACCCCGCGGCCAGGCCCGCGGCGTAGGCGGCGCCCAGGGCCGTCGTCTCGTTCACCGTGGGGCGGACGACGGGGACCCCGAGGATATCGGCCTGCAGCTGCATGAGAAAGTCGTTGCGCACCGCGCCCCCGTCAACCTTGAGGGCGCGCAGGCGCATCCCGGCGTCGGCCTGCATCGCGTCGAGGACCTCGCGGGTCTGGTAGCAGATCGCCTCCAGGGTGGCCCGCACCAGGTGGCGCCGGTCCGCGAAGCGGGTCAGGCCGACGATGACGCCTCGAGCGTCCATATCCCAGTGGGGCGCGAACAATCCGGAAAAGGCCGGCACGAAGTACACGCCCCCCGCGTCCTCGACCGAGCGCGCGATCGCCTCCGTCTCGGAGGCGCTGCCGATGATTCCGAGGTTGTCGCGGAGCCACTGCACGGCCGCCCCCGTCACCGCGATGGAGCCCTCGAGCGCGTACACGCACTTCCCTTCCTCCAGCCCGTACGCCGCGGTGGTGAGCAGCCCGCTCCCCGAGGGCACGGCGCTCGTGCCCGTGTTCAGCAGCATGAAGTTGCCGGTGCCGTAGGTGTTCTTGGCCGCGCCGCGCTCATAGCAGATCTGTCCGACGAGCGCAGCCTGTTGATCGCCGAGCGCGCCCGCGACCGGCACCGGCCCCCCGAAGGGACTCGACGCGGCCGTGCGGCCGTAGAAGGCGCGATCGCTGCTCGGACGGATGGCCGGCAGGCACTCCCGGGGGATGCGCAGGTAGGCCAGGATCTCCTCGTCCCAGGCGAGAGTCCGCAGATCCATCAGCATCGTGCGGGAAGCGTTGGTGTAATCGGTGACGTGCGCGCCTCCGGCCGGCCCCCCGGTCAGGTGCCAGATCAGCCAGCTGTCCACGGTGCCGAAGAGGACCTGCCCCCGCTCCGCGCGGCCGCGCAGGCCGGGGATGTCGTCAAGCAGCCAGGCCAGCTTGGGGCCGGAGAAGTAAGTGGCGCTGCGCAGGCCGGTCGTCCGCATGACGTGCGGCTCGAAACCGTCGGCGATGATGCGGCGGCACAGCTCGCGTGTGCGGGTGTCCTGCCAGACGATGGCGTTGTGGACAGGACGGCCGGTGGCCCGCTCCCAGACCAGCGTCGTCTCCCGCTGGTTCGTGATGCCCGCCGCCGCCAGCGCCGGCGCGGTGATCTTCCCCTCCTCCATCGCCATGCGCACGACGCTCTGGGCTGTCTCCCAGATCTCCAGGGGGTCATGCTCCACCCATCCGGGCTGCGGGTAGATCTGCCGGTGCTCGCGGTAGGCGGTGGCGTGCACCGCCCCCTCCCGCGTGAAGATGATGCAGCGGGTGCCCGTGGTGCCCTGATCGATCGCCGCGACGAAACGCGCCTCAGCCACTCATCGATGCCGGCCTGAACCGGCTACCCCGAGCTTCTCCCCTCTCGGCCTGCTCGATCGCTCAGCCATGACCCGACCTCCCCCAGGACCTCCCGGAAGTTCGTGTCGTTGTGGGGCTCGTGATACGTATCGGGATAGATGCGCAGCGTCTTGTCGGCGGAGCCGAGGCGCTTGAAGGCCCATCGGGCGCCCTCCGCCGCATTCAGCCGGTCGCCGCCGCCGTGCACGAGCAAGACCGGCAGGCTGATCTTCCCCAGCGAGGCGTTCACCCGCGCCACCGCGCCGAGCGCCTCGGTCCCCCAGCGCACCGTGGCCGTGCCGTAGACGC
>DASUAK010000147.1:0-7244 GCA_035763845.1 bacterium
CGGCTGTCCGCGCGTCCGGGGGCGTCAGTACGCGGGCGGGGCGTAGACGTTGATGGTGACGAGAGGTTCGGTTCCGGTGTTCCGGATCTCGTGCGTCTCGCCCGCCTCGATCAGCAGCAGCGATCCCGCCTCGATCGCGACATGCCGATTCCTCACCGTGGCCTCGCCAAATCCGGAGACGACGTAAAGCCACTGGTCGGATCCCGGATGCTCGTTGTTATCGCTCCCGGTCGAGCCGCCGGGTTTGAGGACCATCGTCGCCGCCTGGGACCGGCTCGTGCCGGCGACGACGCGGAAGAAGGTCTGGGCGCCTGTCGTCTTGACGTGCTTCATAGGCCGAGACGCACCACCGACCAGGCCGCGATCACCACGGTGAGGACGCTGAATCCCAGCACGGCGAACCGCATCCCGCCCGGGCCGGGGGCGCGCCGGAGGGAGCGCAGATTCAGGGCGACGATGGCGAGCGAGACGAGCAGCATGCCGCGGCGCACGGACGGATACGCCTGCATGAACGCCAGTGTGGACCCGCCCAAGCCCAGCGTCAGCAGGATCATGTGCAGGTTGTGGTGCTGGGTCGCCAGGAAGGCAAGCAGCATCCCGCCGACCGAGGCGGCGGCCACGTCCTTCTTCACCGTCTTCATCGGGGTTTGAGTGTAACAACCGGCGGAGGAAGGGGTCAACCGCGGCGGAGCCGCGCGGACAAGAGGGACGGGGCGGCAGGAGTGAACCGCCCCGTCCCGGAGTGCCGGACCACCGTTACCAGCGTGGACCCTGCCCGGGGCCGCGCCCGCCGCCGGGCCGCCCGCGTCCCGGTCCCATCTGCTTCAGCCAGGCCGCCTGCTCGGCCGTGATCGTGCCGGCCGCCAGCGCGGAGTCGATCGCCGCGTTGCGCGCCGTCACCATCGCCGTGCGGACGGTCGCGATGGGAACGTTCTTCGCGGCCGCCAGGGCCACCATCGTCTTGCCGGCGGCGAACTCCTGCACCAGGGCCTCCGGAGTGATGCCGAGCGCCTTGGCCGCGGCGCCGCGTGTGGCCGTCTCGATGGCCGTATGAACGTCCGCCGGGATGGCGGCGACCCCCGCGCCGGGTCCGCCCCCGGGCCGACCGTGGCCCCGGCCCCTCGGGGCCGCGAACGCCGGGATGGCCAGCGCGGCTACCAGGGCGATCACGAAGATGCCTGCCAGAACCTTCTTCATCGCTGCTCCTCCTCGTCGATGACTTCCGAAGATGAGTGTAGGAGCGGCGGATGAACGCCATGCGGGGGGCGGATGAAGGCCGCGTGAAGATTGCCTAACGCGAGGCAGGCAGGGTGAAGGAGACGGTGGTGCCGCGCCGGGGGCCGGCGCTCTCCGCCCAGATGCGGCCGCCGTGCGCGTCCACGATGCCTCGGGCGATGGTCAGGCCCAGGCCGCTGCCTCCCCCGGCCCGCGCCCGGGAGCGGTCCACGCGGTAGAAGCGCTCGAAGACGTGAGGGAGGTGCTCGGGGGCGATGCCGATGCCCGTGTCCGCGACGTCCACGCGAACCCAGCCGTCCTCGCCGCGCGCCGAAACGGTCACCTGTCCGCCTCCCGGGGTGTACTGGATGGCGTTGCCGACGAGGTTGAGGAGCACCTGCTGGATGCGGTCGGCGTCGATCCGGACGGCGGGCAGATGCGGGGCGACGCTGACCCGGATCGTCACCCCCTTTGCCTCCGCCTGAGGGCGCAGCCGCGCGACCGCCGCTTCCAGCAGCGGGCCCGCGGCCGTGCCCGAGATCTTGAGCTCGAAGGCCGGGGCCTCGAGCCGCGACAGCTCTTCCAGGTCGCTGATCAGCCGCTGCAGCCGGCGCACGTCGCCCGACAGACGCTCCAGGATCTCCGGCTCGGCGGCCAGCGTCTGGTCGGTCAGTCCCTCGAGGTACCCTCCGATGGTGGCCAGGGGCGTGCGCAGCTCGTGTGCGACGTCGCCCAGCAGCTCGCGCCGGCGGGCCTCGGTGTGCTCGAGCGCCTCGGCCATCGTGTTGAAACTCGCCGCCAGCGCTCCGATCTCGGTCGAGCCCGGCACGGGGACCCGCTCGCCGTAGTGCCCCTCCGCGATCCGCCGACTGGCTTCGGCCAGACGGCCGATCGGGCGTACGATCCGGCGCGTGAGGAGGATGCTCGCCACCCCCGCGGCCAGCAGCGCGGCCAGGCTGCTGTAGACGAGCGCGGTGGCCAGGCCGCTGCGGAACAGTCGCTCCACGCCCGTCGCCGGCGGTCCGCCGCCTGGTCCCTGGCCGAAGCGGGGCCCTCCGCCCAACCCCCGCGCGAACTGCCGCGGCCCCACGATGCTGGCCGCCGCGGCGATCACGGCCAGGCAGATCACGATCACGAGGACGTACGACACGAACAGCCGCCCGCCGAGAGTGCGCAGCGCCTCAGCCTCCTTCGAGCCGGTAGCCGACGTTCCGGACCGTCGTGATCAGGGCCGGATGCGAGGGATCGTCTTCGAGCTTGCGGCGCAGCTCCTTGATATGGACATCCACGACGCGCTCGTCGCCGTAGAAGTCGCCGCCCCAGACACGCTCGATCAGCTGGGGCCGGGTGAAGACGAGGCCGGGACCGCCGGCCAGCGACGAGAGGAGATCGAACTCGAGCGTGGTGAGCTCCACCTGCCGGCCGTCCTTCCAGACCCGCCGCCGGCCGGGGTCGATGCGCATCCGGCCGATCTCCACCACCGTCTCGGCCCCCGGCTCCCGGCCGCGCCGGAGGATGGCCTTCACCCGGGCGACCAGCTCGCGCGGGCTGAAGGGCTTGGTGAGGTAGTCGTCGGCGCCCACGCTGAGGCCGACGATCTTGTCGGTCTCCTCCGATCGGGCGGTCAGCATCAGGACGTAGACGCGCGACCACTCGCGCAGCTTCCGCAGCACCTCGAGCCCGTCCATGCCCGGCAGCATGACGTCGAGGACGATGAGATCCGGCCGCACGCGGCGCGCCGCGGCGAGGGCCCCCGGCCCGTCGGCGGCCGTTTCGACGCGGAAGCCTTCCCGCGAGAGATACCGGGTCAGCATGTCCCGCATCGACTCCTCGTCGTCCACGATGAGGATGGTGCGGGCCGGCGCCATGGATGCGAAGCTCCTCCGCTGCGCTACTTCGCCGCTCAGGCGGCTTTCCCGCCGGTCTCCGCGAGCCACTCCGCTACTTCCACCGCCTCCGGCACGCGTCCGAGGCAGCGCATCACCCCGTTGACCCGCACCGCCGGGGTGAAGACCACGCGGGCCTGCGCCATCTCGCGCGGGTCGTGGATCTCCGTGATGGTCGCCTCGATCCCCGCCTTTTGCACCGCCTGCCGGACAGCCTGGGCCGTCGCCCGGCAGCGCCGGCAGCCCGGGCCGAAGATCTCGATCGTGATCATGGTGGCGCCTCCTCAGTGGAAGATGAACGTTCCGGCGAGCCAGCCGGAGACCGTCCCCAGGACGATGATCGTACCGACGTACGCGAGCGCCTTGCGGGCGCCGAAGACGCGCCCGATGGCGAGCATGCTCGGCAGGCTGAGGCCGGGACCGGTGAGCAGCAGCGCGAGCGCGGGTCCCTTGCCCATGCCGAGCCCGAGGAGTGTGTGCACGAACGGAGCCTCGGTCATGGTCGCGAAGTAGCTGACGCTGCCGAGCAGGGTGGCGAAGAGCGAGGGCAGCAGGCCGCTGCCGCCCAGGTGCCGCTCGATCCAGGCCTGCGGAAGGAGCGCCCCGACGATGCCTACCGCGAAGACGCCCGCCAGGAGCAGCGGGAAGATGAGACGCACGAACCACCACGTCTCCCCGAGCCACCGCCGGATCTCCAGACGGGACTTCACGCGGAGGGCGTACGCGCCGGCGGCCAGCGTCACCGCGGTCCAGACCAGCACCTTCACCGCGTACGGGCCCGAACGGACCAGATAGTTGGGGGCCAGCAGGGAGAGGACCAGGAGCCCGAGCAGACCTGCATCCGCCGGAGAAACGATGCGCGATCCCGCTCCCCCTGTCGCCGCGGCCTGCGAGCGGCCGGCCTCCTCCCTGCGGAACAGCAGCGTCATCACCGCGCCCACCACGAACGCCATCAGCACCGCGGCAACCACCCGCACCCAGACCATCTGCGGCCCGAGGATGCTCCCCGTATAGATGAGGGACAGCAGGTTCGATGCGGGGGCCACCCACAGGACGATGAAGGCCGCTCCTACGCCCGCCCCGCCGTAGTACAGCCCGCTGCTCACAGGGATCACCGTGCACGAGCAGGCCGCCAGGAAGAAGCTCGCGCCCGCCGCCGCGGGGAAGCTTCTCATCTTCGATGCCCGGGCGCCGAGCCGCTCCATGATCGCCTCCCGTGAGATGAAAGAGACCAGCGCTCCGGCGAGCAGGAAGGCCGGGATCAGGCAGGTCAGGACGTGCAGGGCGACATAGTCGACGACCGCGGCCAGCCCGGCGAGAAGGAGATCAGTGAGCATCGCGCTTCCCCCTCGCGGTGGGGCGGCAGGCGGGGCAGTCGCAGCCGTCCGGCGCAGAAACCCCTTGGAGGGATGACCCCGTCAGATGGGCCGCCAGGTCGAGGATGCCGAGGACTGAGAAATCCCGCAGGGCGTAGTAGGTGAAGGCGCGCTGCCGCCGGCGGCTCAGCAGGCCGGCCGCCCGAAGGACGGCAAGGTGCTGCGAGACGTAGGGCTCGGTCCGGCCGAGCGCCCGGGCCAGGTGGCAGACGCACGCTTCGCGCCTGCCGAGCATCGCAATCAGAGCGATCCGGTCCGGATGGGAGAGGACGCGGAAGACCTGCGCCTGTCTGTGTGCCGCGGCAGCCGCCATTACGCCGATCCCTCCGCCGTATGCAGGAACCTGCAACTCCAGCGTAGGCGGCGGTACGGGCCGACAGGCTCGGGTGGTGGTGGGATTCTGTATGGTGCTTTGGGGTCAGGCGATGCGCGGGGGTGCGCAGGAGGAATGGCGGAGGGGGTGGGACTCGAACCCACAAGGGGCTTGCGCCCCGCCGGTTTTCGAGACCGGTCCCTTAGCCAGTTCGGGGCACCCCTCCAGGCCGTGTCAATTATACCTGAGCACGCGGGGGGCTGCACTCACGGCAGGACGACCCCCGCCTGCCTCAACAGATGGGACAGCGCCTGGAGCGGCAGGCCGACCACTGTGAAGTAGTCGCCCTCGATGCGCTCGACGAACAGGGCCGCCCCGCCCTGGATGCCGTACGCGCCGGCCTTGTCGAGCGGCTCCCCCGAGGCCACGTAGCGGGCGATCTCCTCTTCGCTCAGCGCGCGGAACGAGACCGCCGTGACCGACGCCTCGGCGAGGCGCAGGGGCGGCTCGCGCCGCACCAGGGCGACGCCCGTCACCACATGATGCCGCCGGCCGGAGAGGGCGCGCAGCATCGACGCGGCGTCCGCCGCGTCCGCCGGCTTGTTGAGGAAGCGCCCGTCCGCGACGACGATGGTGTCGGCCCCGACGACAAGCGCGCGGGGATGCTCCCGCGATCCCGCCTCCGCCTTCGCCTCCGCCAGTGCCCTCGCCGCCCGTCCGGCCGCCTCCACGGCATCCTCCCCGGGGGCGGGGGCCGCGGGGGCCACGTCTTCGGGATCCTGACCGGCGCCGGGAGCGTGGACGGTGAAGCGCAGCCCGAGCCGGGTCAGCAGCTGGGCGCGGCGCGGGGACGCGGAGGCCAGGATGACATCCACACGCGACAGTATAGCGGGCTAGCGCAGGTGGGTGGGGTGACGGAGGGTGCGGCCGCGGACGCCGCGGGCGGCGCCCTGTCCGTTCATGCGCAGGGTGCGGATGAACGCCTCGACGACCTCGGGATCGAACTGGCGTCCCGCCTCGGCGCGGAGCTGCGCCACCGCCTCCGTCGGCTCGAGGGCCCGGCGGTAGGGCCGCTTGTCGATCATCGCCTCGTAGGCGTCGGCGACCATGAGGATGCGCGCGTGGATCGGGATCTGGTTGCCGCTGAGGCCGTCGGGATAGCCGGTGCCGTCCCAGCGCTCGTGGTTGTGCAGGATGGCCATCTTCACGCGATCATCCACGGCGATGGGCCGCAGGATGCGGTAGCCGACAAGCGAGTGCGTGCGGATCTGCTCGCGTTCGGTGGGGTCGAGCGGCCCCGGCTTGAGCAGGATGTGGTCGGGGATCCCGATCTTGCCGACGTCGTGGAGGTAGCCCGCGATGCGGACCGCGTCGACGTCCTTTTCAGGGAGGCGCAGCGAGCGGGCGATGGCCTCGGCGTGCTTGGACACCTCGGCGGAGTGGTTCATCGTGTACTGGTCCTTGGCGTCGATCGCCGCGGCCAGGGCCTGGACGATCCCCTCGAAGGACGTCCTGAGGGCCGACTGCTGGCGGACCATCGTGCGGGACGCGTGGAAGACCAGGCCGATCAGCGAGAGGTAGAGCAGGCCGCTGCCCAGGAAGACGAACAGCCAGGCGCGGAAACGACTCGCGTGGATCTGGGCCAGCAGCGGGCGCGCGTCCAGACTGACCTCGTAGACGCCGCTGGGGATCGTGTCGCCTACGAGGCGGACCGGAGCGTACACGGACAGCTGCTGCTGGTCGCCCTCCGCGCGGAGGGCGGCGATGGGCCGCCCCGCCAGCGCCGCGAACACCTCGGGCGGCGCGTCCATGCTCATGCCGATGTGCTCGGGGTCGTTGGAGTAGACGATGACGGCCTGGCGGCTCCACAGCCGCACGTGCTGGATGCCGTTCTCGATCAGGTGGGGCCGCAGGAGGCGGGTGAGGCTCGACACGCGCGCGGGCCACAGCGGATGGACGAAATCGCCCTTGACGAGATAAGGGCTGAGCAGGCTGTCGGCTGCCTGGACCGTCGTGGCGGCAGCCTCATCCAGCGCAGTGTCAGTCGCCTGAGCGGCGACGAAAGCCCCCAGCGCAACGGCCAAGATCGCCGCAAGGACCGCGCTGGTGACGGTATACCGCCCCAGTAGGGTCACGCGTGCCTCCCTGCCGTCTGCCTGCCTGCGGAAGTGGCGTCTATTATAGCATTCCCGGCGGGGGGTCCAGACAGGACCTCAGGACTGGCGGCGGGTCCCCTTGTCCGGGCGCTCGGAAGAGATGGCCATCGCCAGGTAGTCGGCCGCCTCGGCGTGCTCTCCCCGTTCCTTGAGCAGCATGCCGAGCTCCCGCGCCGTGTCGCCGACCTCGACCGCCATCTTTGCCTTCCTGAAGGTCTCCAGCGCTTCCTTCAAGAGATCGGCGGCCTGCTTCCACCGGCGCTGCTGCCGCGCGATGTGCGCCATCGTGACGAGGATC
>DASUAK010000148.1:0-4419 GCA_035763845.1 bacterium
CGGATGATCCGGCGGATCTCCTCGTGCGCCAGGTCGAGCGCCTCGAGCACCTGCGCCTCGGTCACTTCCCGGGCGCCGGCCTCGACCATGACGATGGAGGACTCCGTGGCGGCCACGACCAGGTCCAGCGTGGCGTCGGCATCGAGCTGGGTCTGGGTCGGGTTCACGACGAGCCGGCCCTCCGACAGGCCGATGCGGACCGCGCCGATGGGGCCCTCGAAGGGGATCGGCGACAGGGTCAGCGCCGCCGATGCGCCGTTGATCGCGGCGATCGACGCGTCGTTCTCCTGATCGGTCGAGAGCACGGTGGCGATGACCTGCACGTCGTTGCGGAAGCCTTTGGGGAACAGCGGGCGGATCGGCCGGTCGATCAGGCGCGCGGAGTGGATCGCCCGCTCGCCGGGCCGGCCCTCCCGCTTGAAGAATCCGCCGGGGATCTTCCCGGCCGCGTACATCTTCTCTTCGAAGTCGCAGGTAAGAGGGAAGAAGTCGATGCCCTCGCGGGGCTGCTCCGAGGCGGTGGCGGTGACCAGCACCACGGTCTCCCCGTAGCGCGCGACGACCGCCGCGCCGGCCTGTCTGGCCAGGAGTCCCGTTTCGAACGAGAGCGAGCGTCCACCGACCTCGACGCTGACCCGCTGTGCTTCAGGCTGCGTCATACGTACGTCCTCCTTGATCAGACACGGAAAAGAGCGGGGACGGCCCCGCTCCTACATATGGTCTCACCCCCGCCGCGCAGCCCCGAAGGGTGCCGGGCGGCGTCAGCGGCGGAGGCCAAGGTTGTCGACGAGCTGCCGGTACCGGGGCAGATCGGTCTTCTGCAGATAACTGAGCAGCCGGCGCCGCTGGCCCACCATCATCAACAGTCCTCGCCGCGAATGGATATCTTTCTTGTGGGCCGCCAGATGCTCGGTGAGCTGTGTGATCCGCTCGGTCAGCAGGGCGATCTGTACTTCAGGAGAGCCGGTATCGGATTCGTGCCTGCGGTGCCGGTCCACGATCTCCGTCTTCTTCACTTTGGCTAGCGCCACCACGCACCTCCATCGATAGAGCGAAGGGCCGCCCGGGCGTCGGAGGCACGCACCGCGCAGCACATCGGGTGATTCTCGTCAATTCTAGCACGGGCCGCCCGCGCCCACAACCGCAGGAGACGACGCCGGCGGGGATCGCGGACGCCGCGGCGGATCAGGGCGCCCGGGTGGGATCCTCGCCCGGCGGTCCGGCCGCGTCCTCGAGCAGCCGCGCGGTCTCGGCCACGTCGTCCTGCATCTGCCGGATGAGGGCCGCCTCCGAGGTGAAGGCGATCTGATCGCGCAGCCGCTGCACGAAGGACAGCGCGAGGGGTTCGCCGTACAGCTCACCGGCGAATCCGAGCAGGTAGGCCTCCACGACGACCGCCCCCCGGCCGAAGGTGGGCCGGTTGCCGATGCTCACGGCGGCGCGGAAGACGCCGCGCTCGGTGCGCGCCAGGGCGGCGTAGATGCCGGAACCGGGGATGAGCTTCTCGTCCGGAGGCTCGAGGTTGGCGGTGGGAAAGCCCAGCCGCCGGCCGCGCGCATCCCCGTGCACCACCGTGCCGCCCAGCACGTACCATCGTCCCAGGCAGCGCGCCGCCTCGCGCACCTCCCCGGCGCGCAGCAGCCGGCGGATCAGCGTGCTGCCCACCAGCGTGCCCCCGACGTGGACCGGCGGGACGACGTGCACGCGGATGCCGCGCGCGCCAGCCCATGCCCGGAGCAGCTCGACGGTCCCGCTCCGGTCCCGGCCGAAAGTGTAGTTCGTGCCGCAGACCAGGTCGCGCATCCTCACGTGCTCCGCCAGGCGCTGCATCCAGGCCTCGGAGGGCAGCTGCCGCACGGCTTCGTCGAAGGGCACGACGATCACCAGCGCGAGTCCGAGGCGCTCCAGCAGGGCCAGCCGTTCCTGGACGGTCGTGAGGAGGAACGGCTCGGGCGGCGGCGCGATCACGGCGAGGGGGTGCGGATCGAAGGTGATCGCGGCGGCCCGCCCGCCCTGCTCGGCGGCGATCCGGACCGCCTCCAACAGCAGGACCTGATGGCCGCGGTGCACGCCGTCGAAGGTACCCAAGGCGGCGACGGCGGGGATGTGGGACGGGGTGATGCGCTCGAGCCCGCGGACGATCTCCATCAGCTCTCGCGCAGGACCTTGAACGGTTTGAGGACCCCCTGCTCCACCCGGGCCAGCGCGACGAGGCCCTGGGCGTCCCGCAGCCGCACCACGTGAGCCTGGACCAGCTGCTGCCATCCGGGCACCTTGAACAGCGGCACGCCCTGGCCGTGCATCACGGCCTGCCGCTGCGGCGGGGTCAGCTCGACGGCGGGCAGGTCGGCCAGCGCATCGTCGGGAGACTGGGCCAGCGGCGCGATCCCCGCCGCGGCGATCTCCTCGAGCGTGTGCGCCTCCGCGAGCGGGTACCGTCCCACCCGCGTACGCACCATGAACGAGGCGTGCGCCCCCACGCCCAGGGCCCTGCCCAGCTCGTGGCACAGGCCGCGGATGTACGTGCCTTTCGAGCAGGCGACATTCAGGCGACCCATGACCATCTCACCCCGGTTGATGAACTCCAGCAGTTCCAGCCGGTGGACGGTCACCTTCCGGGGTGGAACGTCAACCGACGTGCCCTCCCGGTGCAGTTCGTACAGCCTTCGCCCTTCGACGTGGACCGCTGAGGCCATCGGCGGCACCTGCTCAATCTCTCCCGTGAAGGCGGGCAGCGCGTCGCGCACGCGCTCTTCGGTCATCCCCTGCGCGGAGTGCTCCGCGACGGTGGCGCCGTAGGCGTCCCCCGTGTCGGTGGCGCGGCCGAAGGTGATCTCGACCCGGTACTCCTTGTCGGTCTCGGCGATGAACTCGGCGAGCCGCGTCGCCCGGCCGACTGCGACGACGAGCACGCCCGAGGCCCCCGGATCGAGCGTGCCGGTGTGCCCGACCCGGCGTGTGCCGGCCACGCGGCGCACCGCGTCGACCACGTCGTGCGAGGTCATCCCCACCGGTTTGAGGACGCTGAGGATGCCGTCAGCGGGCGGCACGGAGCTCCTTCTCCACCTCGGCCATGGTGCGGGCCACGATCTCCTCGAGCGCGCCCGGAAGGGCGAAGCCCGCCGCGCCCTGATGGCCCCCGCCGCCCAGGACCTCGGCGACGACGTTGGAGCGCACGCCGTCGCGGGAGCGGATGCTCACCCGGATTCCGCCCGGGCCTTCTTCGAAGACCAGGGCGATCTTCACGCCGCGGATCTGGCGCAGCATGCCGACGATCCCGGAGGTGTCTTCGGGCAGCGCCCCCGTGGCCTGCATCATCTGCGGGGTGATCGTGGTCCAGGCGATGCGCCCGTCCGGCGAGAGCGTGAGGCGGCCGAGGGCCTGGCCCATCAGGCGCAGGGAGGCCGCGCTGCGCGTCTCGTACACGCGCTCCACGACGGCGTGCACGGACGCCCCCCGGTCCATCAGGTCCGCGGCGAGGCGCAGCGTGGCGGGAGTGGTGTTCGGGAAGCGGAAGCTGCCGGTGTCGGTGACCACCGCGGTGAGCAGGCACTGCGCCATATCCGCCGTCACCTCGGCGCCCATGGCCCGGATGATCACGTGCACCAGCTCGCCGACCGCGGCGGCGGAGGTATCCCAGTACACGATGTTGCCGTACCCGGCGTTGCTGAGATGGTGGTCGATGTTGATCAGGGTGCGGCAGCGCGCCAGGCTCTCCGCGAAGGCCCCCGCGCGGTCCAGCGTGCTGCACTCCATGGCCACGCCGACGCTGAAGCGTCCCTCCGGGGGGACCCCCGCGATGCGGTCACCGCCCGGCAGGGTGCGGTAGGCCTCCGGCACGCCGTCCGCGCTGCCGACCACGGCGCGCACGCCCGCCTGCCCGCAGGCCAGGGCCAGCGCCAGCGCGCTGCCCAGGCAGTCGCCGTCGGGGGCGACGTGGCACACGATCAGCGCGTCAGGAGCGGTCCGGAGGATCCCCGCGATCGTCTCGGGCAGGCTTGTCATGGGCGTCGTGTGTGACCTCGCCGAGCAGCTTCATCACGCGCGAGCCGCGCTCGATCGACTCGTCCAGCCGGAACGAGAGGTCCGGGGTGAAGCGCATCCGCAGCCGCTGGCCGAGCGCGCGGCGGATGTAGCGCGCCGCGCTGCCCAGGCCCTCCATCGTCGCCGCCTTCTCCTCGTCCGTGCCGAGCACGCTGACGAAGATGCGGGCGTGGCGCAGGTCCTGGCTGACCTCGACGTCCGTGACGGAGACGAAGCCGATGCGGGGATCGCGCACTTCGCGCTGGAGGATCAGGCTGAGCTCTTCCTTGATGAACTCCTTGACCTTCTCGGCCCGGTGGGTCATCGCATCTCCATCTCCACGCCGGTGACCACCATCTCGGTCTCCCGCTGCACGACGTCCAGCACGCGGGAGAG
>DASUAK010000149.1:0-3635 GCA_035763845.1 bacterium
CCCTCGAACATCCAGTACTCCTCGATCGGCAGCACGCAGGCGGCGTTCGCCCAGTACTCGAAGACCGCCCGCCCCTCCAGCAGCCGTTCCAGCGTCCGCGGGGAGTACCCGGTCAGCCGCGCGCCCAGCACGAGGTGCTGGTTCCGCTCCACCGCGGCGACCGGGTCGAGCTGCACCGCCTCGAGCCGGCGGATCGCGTCCAGCACGCGGGACGCGGAGGCGCGGGGCCGTGAGGCGTACGCGCTGTCGCCGGTGAGACCGAGATGCTCGATGAGGAACCGGCGGGCCGCGCCGCGGCTCAGTTTGACGGGGGTGGGGGTCGGCATCCAGGCGAAAAGTGTAGCAATGATTGCGCTGGACCCGCAACTGAACGATCGGGTCGTCCTGGGGGTGATTCGGGCGGACCGCGTGGCGGTGCGCCGGGAAGCTCCCGAGGTCTGGGCGGCGCTGGAGGCGCTGGGCGCCCAGTACCGGGAGCGCTACGGAGCGAGGGCTCCCGGCGAGATCCCGGAGCTGCAGGCGGCCCGCGAGCTGTACCGGCGGACCGGTGAAGACCCGACGAAGCTGCGCCCTTCGTCAGAGGCGCTGCTGCGCCGGGTGCTGCGCGGGGAGGCGCTGTACCGGATCAACTCCCTCGTGGACACCTGCAACCTGTGCTCGCTGGAGTTCCTCCTGCCGATCGGCCTGTACGATGCCGACCGCATCGGCGGCGCGGTCGCCGTGCGCCTGGGGCGTTCGGGCGAGTCCTACGAGTCGCTGGGCAAGGGCCTCTATTCAGTGGAGGGGCGGCTCGCCCTGTTCGACGACGCCGGTCCGTTCGGGAGCCCGACGAACGACTCGCGGCGCACCGCCATCGCCGAGGCGACCCGGCGGTGCCTGATGGTCATCTTCGCTCCCGGACGGTATCCGGAGGCGCGCCTCGGCGAGCACGTGCGGGCGGCGGCGGCGCATCTGGAGAGCCTGACCGGCGGAAGCGGCTTCGAAACGGCCCTCATCGCGGGACGGCGTCGGGGCGCCTGACCCTGTTCACAGCGGTCGGGCCGGGGACAGGGCGCCCCCGGCCCGATCCGTGCCTCGTCGAAGCGGGCTCAGCGCCCCTGCCGCCCCTGCCGCATGAGCAGCATCTCGGCGCAGCGGAAGGCAACCTGGCGGTCCTGGGCCGGGATGACGGCCCGGAGGTCCCACAGCATGTCCAGGCGCACGCGCTGCACCGCCGCGCGGGCCGCGTTGGCCTTCACGCTCTGCGCGTCGAGCGCAGCCTTGGTGGAGTTGTCGGCGACGAGCAGCGCGCGCAGGGCCCGCTCTTCGCGGACGAGGTTCTCCCTCGCGACGCGCAGGCGCTCACGGTAGTTGGCCGCGATCTGCTCGACGGCCTGGCGCGGCAGGACAGCCTCGCAGCGCTGCTGGAGGTTCGGCCGCTGGGGCCCGGGCTGCGCCGGCGCCGGCTGCTGTGCCGCGGCTGTCGACACGAGGACGAGCGCCGCGATGACGGTCAGGATCAATGCCTTGCGAAACATGGTCACCTCCCATAGGGATGCATGTCATCTTCTCAGACGGCCTCCGCCCGGCGGACGGTTTATCCCACCTCGTCCCGGAGGCGAGACTTGCCGGGGACCGGGGCGGGCAGGATTGCGAGCGGGGGGACACCACGCGATGGACTACCTCTTGATCGCCGCCGCGGCCGTCATCGGTCTGGCGGTGGGGTATCTGATCTCCATGCGCCGGGCCCGGGTGGCCGTGGCCGATGAGCTGACCAAGGCCCGCAAGAGGGCCGATCAGGCCCTGCAGAAGGCGCGGACGGACGTTGCGGGCGAGCTCGACGAGAAGGAACGGGCCATCTCGGCGCTGGAGACGCGGATGGCGGAGGCGAAGCAGCAATCCGAGCAGGAGCGCTCGAAGCTGCAGGCGGACCTGACCCACCTACAGACCGAACGCACGCGCCTTGCGGCCCGCGCCCAGGAGCTCTCCCAGCACGTCGACGAGATGCGCGGCGAGATGCGCACGATCAGCGACGAGGGCATGCGCGAGCTCGAGGAGCTTCATGAGATCCTCAACGCCCTCGAGCAGGCGGTCCAGCGGATGGAGGAGCGCCGGCTCGCCACCGACCGGAAGGTGAAGCAGGAGTCGGCCGCGCCTGCGGCTCCGGTGGCGGCGCGCAAGGCCTGAGACCCCGCGCAAGGGAAAGACCGCCGGCTCCCGAAAGCCCCACGCGATGCGGATCCGGCGCGTCGAAGTCTTCGGCTACGACCTCCACTACGTCCACGGCGACTACGTGATGTCCGGCGGGCGGCGGGTGAGCGCGCTGCCCTCGACCGCCGTTTGCGCGACGGCGGACGACGGGACGGAGGGATGGGCAGAGGTCTGCCCGCTCGGCCCCACCTATCTCCCGGCGTTCGCGGACGGAGCCCGGGCGGCACTGCGGGTCCTGGCCCCCGCCCTCCTCGGCGCGGAACCCACCAACCTCGGCCGGGTGCACCAGGCGATGGACGCCGTGCTGCGGGGCCATGAGTACGCCAGGAGCCCGCTCGACATCGCCTGCTGGGATCTCTTCGGCAAGGCGGCCGGCCTGCCGGTGGTCGCGCTCCTCGGCGGCCGGCGGCTCGATCGCTATCCACTGTATATGGCGGTGCCGCTGGGCAGTCCGGCAGAGATGGCGGCCTACGCCGCGGCGCGGCGCGCCGAGGGCATCCACCGCTTCCAGCTGAAGATCGGAGGCCCCCCGGCTGAGGACGCGGAGCGGGTCCGGGCCGTGGTCGAGGCGACGGGCGACGATGACATCATCATCGCCGATGCCAACGGCGGGTGGCGGGTGCAGGACGCCGTCGTCGCGGCGCGGCTGCTCGAGCGGTTCCCGCGCCTGTACCTGGAGCAGCCCTGCCCCACGATCGAGGAGTGCGCGGCGGTGCGGTCCCGCACCACACTGCCGATGATCTACGACGAGGTGGTCGTCGACGTCCCCTCGCTGATCCGTGCCGTGCGGGAAGGCGGGGCCGGCGGCATCAATCTCAAGATCAGCCGCGTCGGGGGCCTGACGAAAGCCCGCCTGCTGCGCGAGGCGGCCGAGGCGATGGGCGTCTCCCTCACGATCGAGGACATGTGGGGAGGCGATCTCACCACCGCCGCGGTGAGCCACCTGGCCGCCGCGGCCGATCCGGCGCTGCTGTTCACGGTCTCGTTCATGAACGACTGGACAACGGAGCACGTCGCCGGATACCAGCCGCGTTCGGCCGGCGGCTTCGGCGCGGCTCCCGAGCGGCCCGGGCTGGGGATCGAGGTGGACCGGCGAATGCTGGGGACGCCTCTGTTTGCTGCGGAGTAGCCTTCAGCCCACCGCCAGGGCCACGACGCCCGCCACCATCGCCGCCGCGCCGGCGAGGCGGTGGGGAGTGTGTCCTTCCGCCAGCCACTGCGTGCCCATCGCCGTGCCGATCAGGATGCTGATCTCCCGCGCCGGGGCGACATAGCTCACCGGTGTGAAGACCATCGCCGTCAGCACCAGGATGTAGGACAGAGGGGACAGTACCGCGATGGCGATCAGCGGGCCGCGGTGCTGCGCCCAGTGCCGCCTGACGTCGGCCCAGCGGACCGCGGCGACGGGGGACAGCAGCGCCGAGCGCGTGAAGCTCGTGCCCCAG
>DASUAK010000150.1:0-14702 GCA_035763845.1 bacterium
CACCTTCGCCCTGATCGGCAGCGGCCCGTTCAACGCGCTGCTCGCGGGCGCCCTGGGGAACACGGTGGGCGCGCCGCTGACCATCGCGATCAGCGGCGTGCTGCTGGCCGTCTCCATCCTCGTCATCGCCTCGCGCAACCGGGAGATGGTCGACCTCGACACCTACGAGCCGCGCATCCCCTCGCCCGAGCCGGCGCTGGAACCCGCTTCAAGCGCCCGCTAGACGGCAGCGTCCCCCGCCCGCCACCACATTCCGACGACCGCGTCATTTCCGAGCCGGTCATCGGTTTCCCGATGGCAGTTCAGCTCGACGATCCGATCGTCGAACGGGGTGAACGGTCTGGATTCTCCGAGCACGGGTCCCAGAACGGGGGCCAGATCCGGGACCAGCGTCCACACGGACTATCCCTCCTGACCGGACAGCGCGTACAGCCAATAGGTGCGGCCGTGACGGGCGATCTCGCGGGTGAGGTGCATCCCGATCTTCTCCGCTACACGGCGCGAGGCGAGGTTGCCGACCCGGATGAGGCTGATCAATCCCGGCAAGCGGAGGTCGTGGAAGGCGTAGTCGCGCACGGCCGCGGCCGCCTCGGTGGCGAATCCCCGGTGCCAGCGGTCGCGCCGGATGTCGTATCCGAGCTCGGCGGTCGGTGTGCCCTCGACATCCATCCACTCCAGGCCGCAGTCCCCGATCACCTCGCCGGTCCGCTTCTCGACGACGCTGAAGAGTCCATAGCCATGGCGAACGACGTGGTCCAGATTCCGCTCGATCCAGCGGGTCATCTCGGTCTGTCCGAACGGCTGGGTGTCGAAGGCTTCCGCCATCAGCACCGGGTCACCGAAGATGGCGAGCAGCGGCTCCAGGTCGTCGGCCCGCATCGGGCGGAGGCGCAGACGGGGGGTATCGAGGATGCGCTCTATGATGGCCGGACCCGCGGGGGGAGCCGCAGGAAGCGCAGGCCCATCAGGACGTACCAGATCCACAGGAACAGCACCGAGAAGACGGAGATGAGCACGCCGATCCGCGGAACATACAGCCCCAGGCCGACCGCGTTCCCCAGGATCGCCATGTCGCCCGTCATCCGGCTGAACACCGCTCCCCGCCGCATCAACGCTCCCCACAGGATGCCGCCGATGGAGCCCACGATATAGCCGACATGGAACGCCGTGCCGGTCCAGCTCGACAGCAGCGCCTGCGCGGCCGCCGTGTAGACCGTCCGATCGGCGTCGCTGTCCGCGGCGGCGAACCGGCGGCTCAGCGAGAGCATCTCCACGGAGGGGTTGGTGAGGATGTAGAGGACCACGGCCAGCAGGCCAAGGGCGGCTGCGAGCAGCGCCGCCGGCTCCCCCGCCTTGCGCAGCACAAGGTAGAGCGCGAGCAGGATGGGGATGAGCAGCAGGTTGTCCACGACGAGCAGGAGATCCAGGTTGATGAGACCGACCAGCGGGCTGCGCTGGTACAGGGCGAACCAGTCCAGGGCCGTTCCCTGGAGCGGCGGGGGCGAGGCGATGAAGACGGCGACCTGGGCCGGGATGATGACCGCGGAGGCCAGCGCGGCGATGCCGGCGAGGCGGTACAGTCCGCTCACGTCGCCCGTCCCGTCACCTTCCTCCACAGCCACAGCACCGGATCGTAGTGCCGGTCGACGACGCGCTCCTTGAGGGGGATGATCGCGTTGTCGGTGATGCGGATGTTCTCCGGGCAGACCTCGGTGCAGCACTTCGTGATGTTGCAGAAGCCGATGCCGGCGTCCTGCTTGATGAGGTCGACCCGGTCGGCCGTGTCCCAGGGGTGCATCTCGAGGGCGGCGAGGTGCACGAAGAACCGCGGGCCGGCGAAGGCCGGCTTGTTCTCCGGATGGTCGCGGATGACGTGGCAGACGTTCTGGCACAGGAAGCACTCGATGCACTTGCGGAACTCCTGGACGCGGTCCACGTCCTCCTGGTACATCCGCCGCTTGCCGTCCGGATCTTTGGGCCGCGGGGCGAAGGGCGGGATCTCCTTCGCCTTCTCGTAGTTCCAGGAGACGTCGGTGACCAGGTCCTTGATCACCGGGAACGTCTTCAGCGGGGCCACGGTGACGGGCCCCTCCTCGTGCAGTTCGGCGAGGCGGGTCATGCAGGTCAGCACCGGATGGCCGTTGACCTCGGCGCTGCAGGAGCCGCACTTGCCGGCCTTGCAGTTCCAGCGGATCCCCATGTCGGGCGCCTGCGTCGCCTGCGCGGCGCGCAGCGCGTCCAGCACCACCATGCCCTCCGTCTGCGGCACCGTGTATTCCTTGAACCCGCCGCCGCGGCGGTCGCCGCGCCAGACGCGCAGCGTGACCTGCTGCCCGCTCTTCATCCCTTCTCCTCCAGGAGCTGCATGAGTTCGGCCGGCATCGGCGGGATGGGGACCCGCTCGATGGCGAGCGCGCCTTCCCGCCGGCGCGTCACGAGGTTCACCTTGCCCAGCTGCGCGTCCGTCTTCGGGAAGTCGGTGCGGCTGTGCCCGCCGCGCGTCTCGGTGCGCTCGATCGCCGAGCGCGTCACCGCCTCGGCCACGGCCAGCATCGAAACGAGATCGCGCGTGGCATGCCAGCCGGGATTGTACTCGCGCGGCCCGTCCACCTTCACGCGGGCGGCCCGCGCCTTCAGCGCCTCGATCTTCGCCAGCCCCGCGCGCAGGCCGGCCGCGTCGCGGTAGATGCCGACGTGCTCCTGCATCGCTTCCTGCAGCTCGGCCTGCAGGGTGAAGGGGCTCTCGCCCCCGGTGGCGGCGAACGGCGCGTCCATCTCGCGCGCCGCGTCCTGGATGGCATCGCCGGAGGGCGAGGGGATCGAGGCCAGCCCCTTCGCGTACTGCGCCGCGCCCGCTCCGGCCCGGCGGCCGAAGACCACGATGTCCGTCATCGAGTTGCCGCCCAGGCGGTTCGCGCCGTGCAGGCCCCCGGCGATCTCGCCCGCGGCGAAGAGCCCGGGCACCGTGGCCGCCTCCGTCTCGGCGTCCACCCGGATCCCGCCCATGCTGTAGTGGCAGGTCGGATAGACCTCCATCGGGTCCTTGGTGATGTCCACCCCGGCCAGCTCCATGAACTGGTGGTACATCGAGGGCAGGCGCTTCTGGATGTACTCCGCGCTGCGGCGCGAGGCGATGTCGAGGAACACCCCGCCGTGCGGGCTGCCCCGGCCGGCTTTGACCTCGGCGTAGATCGCGCGCGTCACCTCGTCCCGGGGGAGCAGCTCGGGCGGCCGGCGGTTCTTCTTGTCCTCGTGCCAGCGGTCGGCCTCGGCCTCGCTGTCCGCGGTCTCCGCCCTGAAGAACTCCGGGACGTGGGCGAACATGAAGCGGGCTCCGTCCTTGTTCCGCAGGACGCCGCCGTCCCCGCGCACGCCCTCGGTGACCAGGATCCCGCGCGCCCCCGGCGGCCAGACCATCCCCGTGGGATGGAACTGCACCATCTCCATGTCGATGAGGTCCGCCCCCGCCTCCAGCGCCAGGGCGATGCCGTCGCCGGTGGACTCCCACGACATCGACGTGTACTTCCACGTCTTGCCGAACCCGCCGGTGGCGAGCACCGCGGCCTTCGTCTTGAAGACCTGATACTCGCCGGTGTCGCGGCGGTAGCCGAAGGCGCCGGCGATGCGGCCGGCGTCGGTAAGCAGGCGCGTGATCGTGTACTCCATGAACACGTCCACGCCCAGGTAGATCAGCTTGTACTGCAGGGTGCGGATGATCTCGAGCCCGGTGCGGTCGCCGACATGCGCCAGGCGCGCGTAGCGGTGGCCGCCGAAGTCGCGCTGGGAGATCAGGCCGTCCTTGGTGCGGTCGAAGACGGCGCCCCACTCCTCCAGCTCGAGGATGCGGTCGGGGGCCTCTTTGGCGAACAGCTCCACCATCCGCCAGTTGTTGATCAGCTTGCCGCCCCGCATCGTGTCCCGGAAGTGCACCTTCCAGTTGTCCTCGGGCCAGACGTTCCCCAGGGCCGCGGCCGCGCCGCCCTCGGCCATGACGGTGTGCGCCTTGCCCAGCAGCGACTTGCAGATCAGCGCCGTGCGGGCGCCCTGCGCGGCGGACTCGATCGCGGCGCGGAGCCCCGCGCCCCCCGCGCCGATCACGATGACGTCGTATTCGTGGGTGGGATGGGTCGCCATCAGAAGATCCTCACGTCGGCGATCGCGCCGGTGGAGAGCAGGTAGACGTACAGATCGGCCAGGACGATCGTCCCCAGCGCCAGCCAGAACCACAGGCCGTGCGAGACGTTCAGCGCGCTCACCCAGGCCCAGAGGCGCTGGCGCAGCGGCGCCCGGGAGAACATGTTCACGTGGCCGCCGCACACGTGCCGGCAGGCGTGGCAGCTGAAGACGTACAGCGAGAGGAAGGTCGCGTCGGCCAGGATGATCAGCGTGCCCAACCCCAGCCCCCAGCGATCGGCGAAGCGAAAGGCCAGCACCGTATCGTACCAGTGGATGGCCACCACCGGCAGGATCAGCCAGAAGAAGTACCGGTGCAGGTTCTGCAGCACCCACGGGAAGCGCGACTCGCCGGCGTACGCGGCGGGTCGGTCGCGCACCGCGCAGGCCGGCGGCGCCCAGAAGACCGAGCGGTAGTAGATCTTGCGCGCGTAGTAGCAGGACAGCCGGAAGCCCAGCGGCACCCAGAGGACGAGCAGGGAGGGGGTCAGCCGCCACCACGGGCCGACGAGCTCCACCAGCGCGTGCTCGCACGTCGCCGTCAGGCACGGAGAGTAGAACGGCGAGATGTAGGGGGCCACGTAGTAGTGCGCGTTCATGAAGGCGCGCCAGGTGGCGTAGATGACGAACAGCCCCAGGCCGAGCAGGATGGGGAGGATCTCGCGGATCCAAGGGTCCCGCCGGAGCGTAGCTCCGGCGTGGGGACTCGAGACAGCGGTCACCGAGCCGCGTTCATCTGCCCAGAGCCGTCTCACGGTCAGCCTCCCCCTCCGCCATGGAATCCAGGTTCTGTCATGCGTTCCGCATTCAGGATCTCGGCCAGCTCCGTGTCGGAGAGCTTCGTTTCTTCTTTCGCCACCTCGCGGATCGTGCGGCCGGTCGCCGCGGCCTTCTTCGCGATCTCGGCCGCCTTGTCGTAGCCGATGACCGGGGCCAGGGCCGTGCTGAGCATCAGCCCGCGCTCCACCAGCTCCGCCGCGCGCGGCGTGGCGGTGAGGCCGGCCACGCACTGCGTGGCGAAGTTGGCCGACTCCGCGGCCAGCAGGCTGATCGACCAGAGCAGGTTGTGCGCCATCACCGGCATCATCGTGTTGAGCTCGAAGTTGCCCCACTGGTTGCCCAGCGCCACGACCAGGTCGTTCCCCTGGACCTGGGCGCAGGCCTGGATCACCGATTCGGCGATGACCGGGTTCACCTTGCCGGGCATGATGGACGAGCCCGGCTGCACCGCCGGCAGGGCCAGCTCGCCCAATCCGGCGCGGGGGCCGCTGGCCATCCAGCGGATGTCGTTGGCGATCTTCATGAACGCGGTGGCGTAGGTGCGCAGGACCCCGGAGGTGTAGACGAGGGCGTCCAGGGATGACTGCGCCTGGAAGTGGTTCTGCGATTCGCGGATCTTCGCACCCACGGCCTTCGACAGCCGCTCGCAGGCGCGCCGCGCGTACTCAGGATGCGTATTGGTCCCTGTGCCGACGGCCGTACCGCCCAGCGGCACCTCCGCCAGCTCGTCCAGCGCCCGGCGCAGGCGCGCGATGCCGCGCTCCACCTGGCCGGCGTACCCCTGGAACTCCTGGCCCAGGCGGATGGGTGTGGCATCCATCAGATGCGTCCGCCCGGTCTTCACGATCCCATGGAGATCGCGGGCTTTGTGCTCGAGCGCGCGCTGCAGCGTCTCCATCGCGGGGAGGAGGCGCTCGCGGATCTCCAACAGCGCCGCGAGGTGGATCGCCGTGGGGATCACGTCGTTGCTGGACTGGCAGATGTTGACGTGGTCGTTGGGGTGAACCAGTTTGCTGCCGCGCTGGCCGCCCAACAGCTCCGCGGCGCGGTTGGCGATGACCTCGTTGGCGTTGGTGTTCGTGGAGGTGCCGGAGCCGGTCTGGTAGATGTCGAGGGGGAACTGCTCGTCCCAGCGCCCCTCGGCGACCTCGCCGGCGGCCCGGCCGACGGCCTCGCCGAGCCTGCGGTCGAGGAGACCGAGCTCCATGTTCACCTCGGCCGCGGCCTGCTTGATCAGGCCGATGGCGCGGATGAACGGGCGGGGGAAGCGCAATCCGGAGATCGGGAAGTTCCGCACGGCGCGCGCCGTGCTTGCCCCGTAGTACACGTCCGCGGGGACCTCCATCTCGCCCAGGCTGTCACGCTCGATCCGGGTCTTCGGCGTCTCGATCGTCATGGCGCGTCCTCCGTCCGGATGCCATGGTTCAGGATTCGATCTCGCTCCGCATGTCGTCCAGGTGCGCCCGCATGATGCGCTGGGCCACCGCCGGCTGCCGCCGCCGCACGGCGGCGAGGATCCGCTCGTGGAAGCCCAGGGCCTTGTGCGGGCTGGTGTCCTTGCGCCCGGTCTTCTCCCGCGCCTGCAGCCACATCTCGTTGAGGTGGCGCACCGCGCTCACCAGCACCATGTTGCCCGTCGCCTCCGCCAGCATCGTGTGGAACTGCAGGTCGCTCTCCACGTCCGCTCGGCCCGCGGCGAGGGCGGGCTTGCGGCCGCGCAGGAACTGGCCGAGCTCGTCCAGGTCGTCTTTCGTCGCCCGGCGCGCGGCCAGGGCCACGATCCCCTCTTCGAGCAGGCGCCGCGCTTCCAAGATGTCGAGGAGGACAGTGCGCTCGGAGAGCGCGCTGTACATCGACGGGTCCATGGGGGTGGGCGGGCTCGTGCTGACGAAAGTACCTTCACCCGGACGCACGTCGACCACCCCGATGAAGTGCAGGACGCGCAGCGCTTCGCGGACCGAGGCCCGGCTCACGGACAGGGCGTCCGCGAGCTCGCGCTCCCCGGGCAGCCGGTCGCCCGGCTGCAGATGCTTGTCGGCGATGAGGTCCTGGATCTGCCGCACGATGCCCTCGTAGAGGCGGCTGCGGCGGACGGGCTGGAAGAGCGGTTCGGGTGGTGATGCCATGATGCCCGGTGCTTTTCGCTCCTGGGCTGGTGGTCAGACCACTTATCCAGTATAATCCTAGGGGAGCGAACATCCCCCGTCAAGGGCGCAGAGCGCTCACCGCGTCCGAGGAGGGTACTGTATGGCCGTGCTGGAGACGTTGACCCCCCCGAAAGAAGGCCAGCGCATCGAGGTCCGCGACCACCGCCTGCACGTCCCCGATCAGCCCATCATCCCGTTCATCGAAGGCGACGGCACCGGCCCGGACATCTGGCGGGCCAGCCGGCGCATCTTCGAGGCCGCCGTGAAGGGGGCGTACAAGGGGAAGCGCCGCATCGTCTGGTTCGAAGTGTACGCCGGCGAGAAGGCCCATACCACCTTCGGCAACTGGCTGCCCGAGGACACGCTGCGTGCTTTCCAGCACTACGTCGTGGGTATCAAGGGCCCGCTGACCACCCCGATCGGCGGCGGGTTCCGCAGCCTGAACGTCTCCCTGCGCCAGATCCTCGATCTGTACACCTGCATCCGGCCGGTGCGCTGGTTCGAGGGCGTGCCGAGCCCGGTGAAGCATCCCGAGTGGGTCGACATCGTCATCTTCCGCGAGAACTCGGAGGACATCTACGTCGGGCTGGAGCATCCCAGCGGCTCGCCCGAGGCGAAGAAGCTCATCGAGTTCGTCCGCCGCGAGTTCAACTGGAAGGTGCGCGACGACGCCGGGGTGGGCCTCAAGCAGATGAGCCCCTTCGGGACGAAGCGGCTGGTCCGCAAGGCCCTGCAGTACGCAGTCGATCGCCACCGCAAGTCCGTGACGCTCGTGCACAAGGGCAACATCATGAAGTACACGGAGGGCGCCTTCGCCAAGTGGGGCTACGAGCTGGCCCGCGAGGAGTTCGGCGGCCAGACGGTCACCTGGGACGAGGTGCAGAAGTCCCACGGCGGCAAGACGCCGGCCGGCAAGATCCTCATCCAGGACTACATCGCCGACGTCACCTTCCAGCACCTGCTCACCCGGCCGCGCGACATCGACGTCATCGCCACCGGCAACCTCAACGGCGACTACATGTCCGACGCGGTGGCGGCGCAGGTCGGCGGCATCGGCATGGCGCCCGGGGCCAACATCAGCGACTTCCACGCCATCTTCGAGGCCACGCACGGCACCGCGCCCAAGTACGCCAACCTGGACAAGGTGAACCCCGGCTCGCTCACGCTCTCCGGGGTGATGATGCTCGAGTACATGGGCTGGGGCGAGGCCGCCCAGCTGATCGTGCGCGGGCTGGAGAAGACGTTCAAGCAGAAGGTTGTGACCTACGATCTGGCCCGGCTGATGGACGGGGCGAAGGAAGTCAAGACCAGCGAGTTCGCCAGCGCCGTGATCGACAACATGGGCTAGGAGGCCTGACGCATGGGACGCCGTCCGAAAGTGACCGTGGTCGGCGCGGGGATGGTCGGGCACACCACCGCGCACTGGCTGGCCGCCGAGGAGATCGCCGACCTCGTGCTGGTGGACATCATCGAGAAGATGCCGATGGGCAAGGCCCTCGACCTCTTGCAGGCGGCCCCCATCCGGGACGTGGACGTTTCCGTCGTGGGCAGCAACGGCTACGAGGAGAGCGCCGGCAGCGACGTGGTGGTCATCATCGCCGGCATCGCCCGCAAGCCCGGGATGACCCGCGAGCAGCTCATCGACACCAACGCCGGCATCGTGCGCAGCGTGGTGGAGAAAGTCGTGAAGTTCTCGCCCGACGCCGTGCTGATCGTCGTCACCAACCCCCTGGACGCCATGACCTACCTGACCTACAAGATCTCCGGATTCCCGCGCGAGCGCGTCATCGGCGAGTCGGGCGCCCTGGACAGCACCCGCTTCCGCACCTTCATCGCCCGCGCGGTCGGCGTCTCCGTGGAGGACGTGCACGGGATGGTGATCGGGGCGCACACCGACAAGGACATGGTCCCGCTCCCGCGGTTCGCGCACGTCGGCGGAGTGCCGCTCGGCCACCTCGTCAAGCCGGAGGCGGTGGAGGCGATCGTGGCCCGCACCCGCCGGGGCGGGGCGGAGATCACCGAGCTGATGGGCAGCAGCGCCTTCTTCGCGCCGGGCGCGGCCATCGCCCAGATGGTCGAGGCCATCGTGCGCGACAAGCGGCGGCTGATCCCGAGCAGCGTCTACCTGGACGGCGAGTTCGGCCAGCGGGACGTCTGCATCGGGGTGCCGGTCGTGCTGGGGGCGGGCGGGGTGCAGCGCATCATCGAGCTGCCCCTGAACGACCAGGAACGCGCCGCCTTCACGGCCTCCGTCGCCGCCGTCCGGGAGCACATCGGGAGTCTGAAGCTCTAGCCGCCGCGCGTGGACATCCGCCCGGTGACCCTCGAGGGTGTCCATGTGCGGCTCGAGCCGCTGACGCTGGACCACCTCGGCCCCCTCACCGAGATCGGGCTCGCCCCCGACCTCTGGCGCTGGACGACGCAGGTCGCCCGGACCCCGCAGGAGATGGAAGAATACGTCAGGGGGGCGCTCGCCGAACAGTCGGCGGGCCGGGCGCTGCCCTTCGCCACCGTGCACCGCGCCTCCGGCCGCGTGGTCGGGAGCACGCGCTTCGGGGCGATCGAGCCGGCCCACCGGAAGGTGGAGATCGGGTGGACGTGGATCGCCCGATCCTGGCAGCGCACCGCGGTCAACACCGAGGCCAAGTACCTGATGCTGCGCCACGCCTTCGAGGTCTGGCGCTGCGTGCGGGTGGAGCTGAAGACGGACCGCCTGAACGAACGGTCGCGCGCGGCGATCCTGCGCATCGGGGCGAAGGAAGAGGGGATCCTGCGCTCCCACCTCATCACGGCCACCGGGCGGGTGCGGGACACCGTGTACTTCAGTATCATTGCAGAGGAGTGGCCCGCCGTGCGCGCCGCCCTCGAGACGAAGCTGCGAGGATGAGATGAAGCTGCACGAGTACCAGGCTAAAGCGCTCTTCCGCGCATACGACATCCCCGTCCAGCAGGGGGCCGTGATCGAGCGGCCCGAGGAGATCGGCGGGCTCCAGCTGCGCTATCCTGTCGTTCTCAAAGCCCAGGTGCTGGTGGGAGGTCGAGGGAAAGCGGGAGGGATCAAACTGGCTCAAACCCCCGCCGAAGCGCGTGACCGCGCTTCGGCGATCTTGGGGATGTCCATCAAGGGCGAGACCGTGCGGCGGCTGCTGGTCGCCGAGGCGGCCGACATCGCCGCCGAGTACTACCTCGCGTTCATCGTCGATCGAAGTTCGCGCGGCCTCGTGGCCATTGCCAGCAGCTCCGGAGGAATCGACATCGAGGCCGTCGCGCAGACGGCTCCCGAGAAGATTGCCAGGGAGGTCATCGATCCCTTTCTGGGCTTTCCGGCCTTCCAGGCCCGGGGCCTGGGCAGGAAGCTTGGTCTCTCGGGAACACTGCTGAAGGACTTCGTCGCGATCGCCTCGGCGCTGCACCGCCTCTGTCAGCGCGAGGACGCCGAGCTGGCCGAGATCAATCCGCTGGCCGTCGTGGGCGGCCGCCTGCTGGCCGTGGACGCCAAGGTCATCATCGACGACAACGCGGTCTTCCGCCATCAGGACCTGCCGAAGAACGAGGAGCTGACCGCCCTCGAGCAGGCCGCGAAGAGCGAGGGGCTGTCCTACGTCGAGCTGGACGGGGACATCGCCATCATCGGCAACGGAGCGGGACTCGTCATGTCCACGCTGGACATGGTGGCGCACTTCGGAGGCGCACCCGCGAACTTCCTGGACGTGGGCGGCGGGGCCTCCGAGGAGAACATGCGCCAGGCCATCGCCATCGTCACGCGCAAGCCCGGCGTGCGGGCCCTGCTCGTGAACATCTTCGGCGGCATCACGCGCTGCGACGACATCGCCCGGGCCATCGCCGCCACGCCGCCGCCGCTGCCGATGGTCGTCCGCCTGACCGGGACGAACGAAGAGGAAGGGCGGAAGATCCTGAAGGCCGCGGGCTTCGACGCCTTCATCGATCCGGAGGAAGCGACCCGCCGGGTCGTGGCGCTGGTCCGGGGGCGGACGTGATGATGGCCCCCCGTCGCCGCGCGGGGCTGCTCGCCGCGGCCTTGATGCTTGTCCTCACCGCCGCCTGCTCGTCGCCGGCGGCGCAGCCGGCCGATCCTCCGCGGGCGCATGCTGCCGCAACCGCGGCGGCCCCGGTGCGGCACGTCGTCATCATGAGCTTCGACGGGCTCGCCGGCGGTGCCGCGCGGGCGGCTTTCCCCGCCGCTCTCGTGGCGCGGGCGGCCTACACGTGGGAGGCGCAAACGACCCTGCCGAGCTCGACGCTGCCCGCCCACACCTCGATGCTCACCGGCGTCCCGACCGCGGTGCACGGCGTGCGGATCAATCCCAACTACCCGACCGGGCACATCCGGATCGCCACCGTCTTCTCGGTGGTGACCCAGAACGGCGGGCGCGCCTCGGCCCTCGTGACCAAGCCCAAGCTGCTCTATCTCATCCGGCCGGGCACGGCGGGGCGGGCCGAGCATCTCCCGTACCCGCGCTACGACATGATGGACGTGGCCCGGGAGGGGGCGCGCTACCTGGCTACGGTGCAGCCGCAGCTGCTGTTCCTGCACATGGCCGACCCGGACGACGCGGGCCACAAGTACGGGTGGGGGTCTGGGCCTTACGCGCAGACAGTGGCCCGCGTGCCCGAGGCCGTGGGGGTCATCATCGACGTCCTCACACGTATGGGACGCCTCGACGACAGCCTGGTCATCGTGACGTCGGATCACGGCGGGCGCGGCCGCAGTCACGGCGGGAGCAGGCCGGAAGAGACCACCATCCCCTGGCTCGCGTTCGGCGCGGTCGAGCCGGGGCCGATCGGCGTGCGCGTGATGACCTACGATACCGCAGCCACCGCCATCGCCGCGCTGGGGATGCCCGTGCCCCGGAGCTGGCAGGGGAAGCCGGTGGTGCAGACCGTGGAGAAGGTGCGATGAGCGTCCTCATCAACAGGCAGACGAAAGTGGTCGTGTGGGGGATCACCGGATACCAGGGCCAGTTCCACACGGCGCGCATGCTCGAGTACGGCACCGCGGTCGTGGCCGGGGTCACCCCCGGGAAGGGAGGGCAGCGGGTGCTCGACGTGCCGGTCTTCGAGACCGGCGAGGAGGCCGTGCGCGAGACCGGCGGGACGGCGGCCTGCCTGTTCGTGCCGGCCGCCTTCTCCAGGGACGCCGTGCTCGAGGCGATCCGCCTGCATCTGGACCCCATCGTCGTGATCACCGAGGGCATCCCGGTGCACGACAGCATCTTCTTCGTCACCCTGGCCCGCCGCGAGGGGCTGACCATCGTCGGCCCCAACTGTCCGGGGCTGGCCTCGGCCGGGGAGAGCAAGATCGGCATCATGCCCAACCATCTGTTCAAGCCCGGTCCGGTCGGCGTCGTCTCCCGCAGCGGCACACTGACCTACGAGATCGTGGCGGCTCTGTCCTACCGCGGCATCGGGCAGAGCACGGCCCTCGGGCTCGGCGGCGACCCGGTGGTGGGGACGACGTTCACCGACGCTCTGAAGCTCTTCCAGGAGGACCCCGCTACCCGGGCCATCGTGATGATCGGGGAGATCGGCGGCAGCGCGGAGGAGGAGGCGGCGGCCTTCATCAGGGCCCACGTCCGCAAGCCCGTCGTCGGTTACATCGCCGGCCGCACCGCCCCACCCGGCAAGCGCATGGGGCACGCCGGGGCCGTTATCTCCGGGAGCGCGGGGACGGCGGCGGCGAAGGTGGAGGCCCTCCGCTCGGCGGGCGTGGCGGTGGCCACGCTCCCGGGCGAAGTGGCACAACTGGTCGCGGAGGTGCTGTGATGCAGGGGTTCCTCCTGCGGTGGCTGTTCAATGCGATCGCGATCTACGCCACGACCCGCATCATCGCGGGGCTGCGCGTACCGGACCTGGGCGGGGCGATCATCGCCGCCCTCGTGCTCGGCATCGTCAACGCCATCATCCGGCCGCTGATCCTGCTGCTGACGCTGCCGATCAACATCCTCACGTTGGGCCTGTTCACCCTGGTGATCAACACGATCATGCTCTACATCGTCGCGGCGGTCACCCCGCTGCAGATCGCCAGCTTCTGGTCGGCCTTCATCGGCGCGCTGCTCATCGCCATCATCTCCACCGTGCTCAGCCGACTCCTCACGACGTGACGGTGGTACACTACCGGTAACGAAGTAACGACGGACGCAGGGGTTCTCTGTGGCCAAGCCCGCGCCCAGCCGGCGGCAGCTGCGCCTGCCGGTGGCGGACATCGAGATCCTCATCATCACCGGCCTCTCCGGCGCCGGGAAGTCGAACGCCATGAAGGTGTTCGAGGACCTCGGCTTCTTCTGCGTGGACAACCTGCCCCCGGCCCTGGTCCCGAAGTTCGCCGAGCTGTGCCTCACCTCGGAGGGCCGCATCCGCCGGGCCGCCCTGGCCATCGACGTGCGCGGGGGCGAGTTCTTCGACGACCTCTTCGCCTCGCTGGCCCAGCTGGAGGAGATGGGGGTGGAGTCCCAGATCCTCTTCCTGGACGCCTCCGACGAGGTCCTGGTCCGCCGCTTCGAGGAGACGCGCCGCAAGCACCCGCTCGGGCACGAGGGCGGGGTCCTCGACGGCATCCGGGCCGAGCGCCAGCGCCTGCAGGCCGTGAAAGAGCGGGCCGACAAGATCATCGACACCAGCACCCTGAGCGTCCACGACTTGCGGCAGGAGATCATGGACACCTTCGTCCGCGGCGGGCGCGAGGGCGCCCTCACCGTGGGCGTCGTCTCCTTCGGCTACAAGTACGGCATCCCGCTGGACGCGGACCTGATGTTCGACTGCCGCTTCCTGCCCAACCCGCACTACGTGGAGGCGCTGCGCCCGCTGCCGGGGGAGAGCCCGGAGGTGCGTCGCTTCGTCCTCTCCCAGCCGCCGACCCAGGAGTTCATGCGCCGGCTCTATGAGATGATGGATTACCTCGTCCCGCAGTACGTCGAGGAAGGGAAGTCGCACCTCACCGTGGCGATCGGCTGCACCGGCGGCAAGCACCGCTCGGTCGTGCTGGCCGACGAGCTGTCCCGCTACCTGAAGGACCGGGGGTACAAGGTCAACCTGCGCCACCGGGACGTGCGGAAGGAGTAGGCCCGTGACCAAGCGGCTGCAGCGCTGGTCCCGCTGGTTCGCGCCGGGCATCGGCGTGAAGCGCTGGACGGTGCTTCTCCTGGCCGGGGTCCTGCTCGTCAGCGCGGGGGCGGCGCTGATCGTGAACGTCCAGCTCCTCGGCTGGCTCGAGTTCGTGGTCTTCCAGGCGGCGCTCTCCCTGCTGCTCCTGACCGGCGGCTCGATCTCCCCTTCGCTCTTCGGCGGCATCCTGATCGTGCTCGGCGTGGGGCTCGTCTTCTTCGGCCTGCGCGGCACGATCCAGGCGGTGGCCGGGGCGCTGCTGCCGCGGGGTGACACGCCCCTGGTCGAAGTGCTGCACCAGCACCGGAACCGGCGGCGCGGGCGGCACCTCGTGGCCATCGGCGGCGGGACCGGGCTGTCCACCCTCCTCCGCGGATTGAAGGCGTACACCGACAATCTCACGGCCGTCGTCACCGTCTTCGACGACGGCGGCTCCTCGGGCCGGCTGCGCCGGGAGCTCGGCATCCTGCCGCCCGGCGA
>DASUAK010000151.1:0-3961 GCA_035763845.1 bacterium
CTCGTAGACCTCGTCGGTGATGGCCAGCGCGTCGTGACGCCGGCAGAGATCGGCGATCAGCTCCAGCTCCGCGCGGCTGAAGACCTTGCCCGTGGGATTGTGGGGCGTGTTGACGACGATCGCGCGCGTGCGGGATGAAAAGGCCCGCACCAGCGCATCCTGGTCGAAGCCGAACTCGGGATCGTCCAGGTTGAGCGGGACGTAGTGCGGCACGGCCCCCGTGAGCTGCGTGTCGGGCCCGTAGTTCTCGTAGAAGGGCTCGAAAATGACGACCTCGTCGCCGGGGTTGGCGACGGCGAGCAGCGTGGCGATCATCGCTTCGGTGGCGCCGCAGGTCACCGTGACGTGCCGGTCCGGATCCACCTCAACGCCGTTGTACCAGGCCAGCTTCTGGGCGATGGCCTGCCGCAGGCGCGGGGAGCCCCAGGTGATGGCGTATTGGTTGAAGCCCTCCCGCAGGGCCTGCGCGGCGGCCTCCAGCAGCTCGGCCGGCGCCGGGAAGTCGGGGAAGCCCTGCGCCAGGTTCACGCCCCCGTGCAGATTGTTGAGCCGCGTCATCTCCCGGATGACGGACTCGGTGAAGAGGCCCACGCGGTCGGCGGTGCGTCCCATATCCGAACGTGATTTGACGCCGGACCGTCGGCCCCTGCCCGCTCGTGCGCCCGGTGTCAGCCCAGCAGCTGGTTGACGAGATCCCGCGCGTCGTAATAGACGCGATGGCGGACGATCCTGCCCGAGCGGAAGGTGAAGAACGCGGCGAAGGCGTGGCGGTACCGGCGGCCCCCGGTGGGGATGTGCCCCGGGAGGCGCAGGTGAATGGTGCGGTGGCGGCCGGTGGTCAACCCCTCCACGGCGGCCGTCGTGCCCGAGACCACGACGCGGTCGTAGGCGCTGCGCTCTTCCCACTGCTCGAAGAAGAGCCTGTACGCCTCGCGGATCGCCGCGGCGCCCTCGATCCGCGGACTGGCCGGCAGCTCGAGGACGGCGTCGGAGGCGTAGAAGGCGGCGAGCCGCTCCAGGTCCCGGGCGTTCAGGGCGTCGAGGTGATCGGCGAGGACGGCGGCCAGATCGGACCGGGTCAACTGTGGAGGACGCGCTCCACGGAGTACACCTCGGGGACTTTGCCGACCTTCTGCATGACGTTGTGCAGCTGCGCGACGTTGCGGATGTCCAGGACGAGCGTGACCACGCCGACCTTGTCCTTGCGCACCCGGGCATTGACCGAGACGACGTTCGTCTTGCTGTCCGCGATCGCGGCCAGGATGTCCTTGAGCAGCCCGACCCGGTCGAAGGCCTCCACCTCGATCTCGACCTGATAGCTGCCGTCCCCGAAGGGCTCCCACTCCACCTCGATCAGCCGCTCCGGGTGCTGCCGGAAGTAGCGGGCGTTCGGGCAGTCGAAGCGGTGGATCGTCACCCCGCGGCCGCGCGTCACGTAGCCGACGATGCGGTCGCCCGGCAGGGGGGTGCAGCACCGGGAGAACTTCATCAGCACGTTGTCGGCGCCGCGCACGCGCACGCCGTGCGGCCCGCCCTTCGGCGGCGGGACGGCCGGAAGGACCGGCGCGGGCGGCTCCTCCGGCTGGGTTTCCCCACGCAGGGCCTGCACGACCTGGAGCAGCGAGACGTCGCCGTTCCCGATCGCCGCCAGGAGGTCGTCGCCCGACTCGAGGTTGAACTTCGGCGCGATCTCCCCGAGCCGCTCCGGCTTGGCCAAGGTCATCCCGCCGCCGCGGCGCAGCTCTTTGTCCAGCAGCTCCTTGCCGCGGGCCACGTTCTCCTCGCGCCGCTCCTTCTTGAACCACTGCTTGATCTTCGCGCGCGCGTTGCTGGTGACGACGAAGGCCAGCCAGTCCCGGCTCGGCCCGCCCGCGGTCTTGCTGGTCACGATCTCGACGATGTCGCCGGTGTGCAGGCTGTGGCTGAGCGGCACGAGGCGGCCGTTCACCTTGGCCCCCACGGTGCGGTGGCCGACGTCGGTGTGGATGCGGTAGGCAAAGTCGAGAGGCGTGGCGCCGGCCGGCAGGTCGATCACGTCGCCCTTGGGGGTGAAGACGAAAACCTCGTTCTGGAACAGGTCGAGCTTGACGGACTGGACGAAGTCCCGCGCGTCCTGCAGCTCGGAGTGCCAGTCCAGCAGCTGCCGCAGCCAGGAGAGCTTCTGCTCCACCTCCCGCTCGGCGGCCTTGCCTTCCTTATACTTCCAGTGCGCAGCGATGCCGTGCTCGGCCTCGCGGTGCATCTGCGCGGTGCGGATCTGGATCTCGAGGGGCTCCCCCTCGTAGACGACGGCAGTGTGCAGCGACTGGTAGCCCGAGGTCTTGGGGTTGGCCACGTAGTCGTCGAACTCTCCGGGGATGGGCCGCCAGAGGGCGTGCACGACGCCGAGCGCGGCGTAGCAGTCCTTCACGTCCTCCAGGATGACCCGCACCCCGAGGCGGTCGTAGATGCGGGCCACCGGCTGGCCGGCGTACTTGGGCCGCTGCATCTTCTGCCAGATGCTGTAGATGTGCTTCGGCCGGCTGGTGATGCGGTCCCGCGCCACTTTGATCCCCGCCCGGTTCAGCTCCCGGTGCAGGGTGTCCGCAACGCGCTCGAGGAAGGCGGCCCGGGTGACCTCCGCCTCGGCCAGCTGGCTGCGCACCTCGGCGTAGGCGTCGGGGGAGAGCACCTTGAAGGCGAGGTCCTCCAGCTCCCGCTGCAGCCGGCCGATGCCGAGACGCTGCGCCAGCGGGGCGTAGATGTCCATCGTCTCCTGGGCCGTGCGCCGCTGCTTCCACTCCGGGAGAAACTCGATCGTCTGCATGTTGTGCAGCCGGTCGGAGAGCTTGATCAGGACGATGCGGATGTCGTTGGCCATGGCGAGGAACATCTTGCGCAGGCTTTCCGCCTGCCGCTCCTCGCGGCTCATCCACTCGATGCGGCCCAGCTTGGTGACGCCGTCGACCAGCGAGGCGATCTCCGCGCCGAAGCGCTCGCGGATGTCGTCCAATGTGATGCCGGTGTCTTCGGCGGTGTCGTGCAGGAGGGCGGCGGCGATGGTCACGGGGTCCAGGCGCAGATCCACGAGGGAGGTGGCCACGGCCAGGGAGTGGTTGATGTAGGGCTCGCCCGAGGCGCGGGCCTGCTCGTGGTGGGCGGACTCGGCGAAGAGGTACGCCTCGCGGAGGACGTCGAGGTCCGCCCGCGGGAAGTACTCCCGCATCTTCGCCACCAGGGTCTGCACCTCGGCGGGCAGGTCCTGGAAGGCGCTGGGTTGTTTGGGCTGCAGCCAGCGCATCTAGCCCGTTCCAGGCCGGTCTTCCCCCTCCCGACCACCGCCGGCCGCGGCGCGCAGGAGGTCGTGCAGCGGCCCGAAGGCAAACGCGGCGAGGGCCGCCAGCTCCTGCGTTTCCCTGTTCCCCTCAGTGTATCGCAGGGATGCGCTCAGGTCACGCCGGGGCCCCTGCTCGGGCAGCGTGATCCGCCACCGCTCGCCGTCGTATTCCCTCAGGAGCACCCCGGCCTCCGCCAGGACGTCGAGCCCGATCCCGACCGTCCGCCGGGAAGGGACGGCCGCCTCGAGCGACGCGGCCAGCGCATCGTCGGGCCAGACCGCGCCCCCCGGCGCGCCCGCGCGGCTGCGCACGGCGCGGAAGATCGCCGCCAGCGCCTCGCGGCCCGGGTGGAGCTCGGCCAGGACCCGTTCCGCAGCCTGCACGTCTCCCCGGCTGTAGAGCAGCGTCACCGCGGCCTGCCGCCCGTCCGCCCCCGTGGCGCCGAGCCAGTCCACCAGCTCGGCTCGGTCGTACGGCAGACCGGCGAGGATGATCTGCCGAAGCTGCGGGGGCATCACCTCGTCGGTGAAGCCGTCTGCGGCCGCCAGCACGGCGATCCGCCCGTCGGCCAGGGCCTGGCCGAGGACCTCCCGTACGCGCAGGGGCAGCCCGCCGTGAAAGTAGGCGGCGGCGATCCCCTGTTC
>DASUAK010000152.1:0-5400 GCA_035763845.1 bacterium
GACCGGCTGGGCGTGACGTTCGACGCCTCGCACCTCAACGAGCGCACCTTCTGGGATCTGCTCGAGACCACGGAGCGCCCCGTCGTCGCCTCGCACTCGAACTGCCGGGCGCTATTCGAGCATGGCCGGAACATCACCGACGATCAGATGAAGGCCATCGCCGAACGGGGCGGCATGGTCAGTCTGATGATCCAGTCCTTCGTTCTCAGCAAAACGATCGCGAGCGTCGACGACGTCCTCCGGCACGTGAACCACGCCGTCGAGCTGGTCGGGGTGGAGCACGTCGGCTTCGGCTACGACTTCATCGAGTTCATCGACGGCTTGGACCGCATGAAGGGGGATTACCTGCCCCCCGCGGCTCCGCCGGCCGGGAACGCGCACAAGGTCGTGCAGGAGATCCCTACCCACGCGGAGCTCCCCGTGCTCACGGAGGCCCTCCTGCGGCGAGGATACAGCGAGGCCGACGTCGGCCGGCTCATGGGCGGCAACTGGCTCGCCTTCCTGACCACGGCGCTGCCCTAGCCCGATGCCCGATGTCGTGATCGTCGGGGCCGGCATCTTCGGCGCGGCGACCGCCTGCTTCCTCGCCGAGCGGGGCGTGCGTCCCCTCGTCCTGGAGCGCGCCTCCGTCGCCGGCGGCGCGACCGGCTGGACCTCGGGGATCATCCGCGTGCACTACACCAATCCTCATGAGGCCCGCCTCGCCCTGTTCAGCCGCACCTACTTCCGGGAGTGGGCCGGGCGGATCGGCGGGTCGGCCGGCTTCCAGGAGACGGGTTTCCTTCGCATCGTCGGCGTCCACGACCGCGAGCGGCTGCTGGCGAACGTCGCGATGCTGCGTGCCATCGGCACGCGGGTCGAGGTCCTTGAGCCGGAGGAGCTGCGCCGGCTGCAGCCGGCCTTCGCCGTCGACGACGTCGGCGCAGCGGCCTACGAGCCGGAGGGCGGCTTCGCCGTGGGCACGGATGCGACGGCGGCTCTGGCGGCGCGCGCGGTGCGGCTGGGGGCCGAGGTTCGCCAGGGCGTGGGGGCCTGGCGGCTGCGGATCGAGCGAGGTCGCGTCACGGGGGTGGAGGCCGGCGGTGGGGTCATCGCCGCCGGGCAGGTCGTCGTGGCCGCGGGGGCGTGGTCCATGGAGCTGTTGTCGCGGGCGGGAATCACGGTCCCGGTCAGGACGAAGCTGATCCGCGCCGGGCTGGCCCAGCACGCAGCCGGGGCCGCCATCGAGCACATGACCGTGTACGACGACGCCGTCGGCACCTTCTTCCGGCCGGAGCGGCGCGGCCGCACCGAGTTCGGGCTGCGCTACGAGTGGGACGTCGCTCCCGCGCACACTTCTCCGCCGGTAGCCCTGGAGCTGCTGGCCGACGGCTCGCGGCAGCTGGCGCGGCGCATCCCCGCGATCGGGGACGCCGGGCTCGCCCGGGGCTGGGGCGCGCCTGACGGCTTCAGTCCGGATGGAGCCTCGATCTTCGGGAGCGTGCCCGGCGTGGAGGGACTGTACGTGGCGATCGCCGGCAGCGGAACGGGGTTCAAGATCGGGCCCGCGGCGGGGATCGGCATGGCCGAGCTGCTCACGACGGGACGCTTCGCGACCGCCGACCTCTCCGCGTTCCGCCTGACCCGCTTCGATGAAGGGGCGCTGCTGCAGGGGCCGACCGACTACCGGCGGCCGCGCTGGCGCGACGAGCCGCTGCCTTAGTGCCCGCGGGTCCTGAGGCGCGGGTCCAGGACGTCCCGGATCCCGTCGCCCAGCATGTTGAACCCCAGGACGACGAACGAGATCGCGATCCCCGGGAAGGTCGAGACCCACCACTCCTGCGTGATGTAGTTGCGCCCTTCGGAGATCATCACGCCCCACTCCGGCGTGGGCGGCTGGGCGCCGAAGCCGATGAAGCCCAGCCCCGCCGCGGTGAGGATGATCCCGCCCATGTCCAGGCTGATCTGGATCGTGATCGGGCTGATCACGCCGGGGAAGACGTGCCTGGCCAGCACCCGCAGCGGCCCGGCGCCGATCGCCCGCGCCGCTTCCACGTAGTTCTCTTCGCGCAGCCCCAGCGCCACGCTCCGCGCCAGCCGGGCATAGGCCGGCCAGGCCGCGAGCGAGATGGCGATGATCACGTTCTCGAGGGTGGGGCGCAGCGCCGCGGCGATGGCCATGGCCAGGATGAGGCGCGGGAAGGCCATGAACATGTCCGTGATGCGCATCAGGAGGTCGTCCACACGCCCGCGGAAGTAGCCGGTGATGATGCCCAGGGGCGCGCCGATCGTCGTCGCGATCAGCGCGGTGAGGATGGCGATGCGCAGCGAGATGCGCGTTCCGTACAGGATGCGGCTGAAGATGTCGCGTCCCAGCGCGTCCGTGCCGAAGAGATGCGCCCGGGACGGCGCTTCCAGCCGGTGGGCGATGTCGGTCTGGATCGGGTCGTAGGGGGCGATGTAGGGCGAGATGATGGCCAGGACGATCAGTCCCCCGATGAGGAGGGCGCCGGCCAGCGAGAGCGGATTGCGCAGCATCCGCGCGGCGGCCCCGCGGCGGCGCGCCGGATGGACGATCGCCCGCCTACTCGTAGCGGATCTTAGGGTTGAGGAGTCCATAGGCCAGGTCCACGGCCAGGTTGGCGAGCGAGAAGATGAGCGCGATGAGGATGGTCACGCCCATGATCGCGGCGAAGTCCTGCGAGAGCATGGCGTTGGTCGCGTAGCGGCCCAGCCCCGGCCAGGCGAACACCGTCTCCGTCAGCACCGCGCCCTCGAGCAGTCCCCCGTAGTAGATCCCGATCACCGTGATGATCGGCAGCAGCGCGTTCTTCAGCGCGTGGCGCAGGATGACCGTCCGCTCGGCGAGCCCCTTGGCCCGGGCCACCTTCACGTAGTCCTGGCCGAGGACCTCGAGCATGCTGGCCCGGGTGATGCGCGCGATCCCCACCAGCGCGTGCGAGCCGAGGACCACGGCGGGGAGGACGAGGTGCCCGAGGGCGCTGCGCAGCGCCGCGTAGTCCCGGGCGAGCAGTGAATCGACGGTGATCAGCCCGGTCACGCTCGGAGGCCGGGTGACGAAGATGTCCAGCTGGCCGGGCCCGGGCAGCAGGCCGAGGCGCGCGTAGAGCAGCAGCAGCAGGATGAGGCCGAGCCAGAAGACCGGCATCGAGAGGCCGATCAGGGAGAGGAAGCGGACGAGATGATCGATCCACTTCCCGTGCGCCACCGCGGAGATGATGCCCACGGCCAGGCCGGCCAGGGCGCCGATGACGATCGCCGTCGTGGCCAGCTCGATCGTCGCGGGGAAGAAGGCCCGCAGATCGTCGGCGACCGGCCGGTTCGTGGCGAGGGAGGTGCCGAGATCGCCCTGGAGCAGACGGCCGATGAAGCGGATGAACTGCTCGTGGATGGGCCGGTCGAGCCCCCAGCGCTGCCGCAGCGACTCGACGATGTCTTCGCGCGCCTGGCCCCCGAGGATGGCTACGACCGGATCGCCCGGGATGACGTGCGAGAGCACGAAGACGATCACCAGCACGCCGAAGATGGCGACGCTGGCCAGGGCGAGCCGGCGGACGATGTAGGCCCACATGACCGGGAGAGGAGGGGCGGGGATGCTGCTCCCCGCCCCCGGCGCGTGCTACTCCTTGGTGACGTTGGACATGTCGTAGGTGGTGTACAGCGGCGAGGGATCCAGGCCCTTGACGCTGGTCCGCATCGCGACAAGCCGCAGCGGATAGGCGAAGATCGCGTACGGCCCCTCGTCGAGGACGGTCTTCTGGATCTCGGTGTACAGGGCGGCGCGGCGTGCCGGATCACGCTCCTGCACGGCCTGTTTCACCTTCGCCTTCACCGGGTGGTCCCACTGGTTGCGCCAGGCCAGCACGCGGCTGTCGAAGTCGGCGAAGGCCTTGGCCAGGTTGTCCGGGTCGGGATAGTCCGCGCCCCACCGCTGGATGGCCAGCTGGTGCTTCTGGGCGCGGTAGACGCCCAGGATGTCGGCGTTGCGCAGGACCTTCACGTCCACTTCGATGCCGATCTGGGCGAGGTCTTCCTTCATCTTCGCCGCCACATCGGGCAGCGGCACGTCCACGGGTACCATCAGCTCCGCTTTGAAGCCGCGCTCATAGCCGGCTTCCCGCATCAGGGCGCGGGCGCGGTCGATGTTGCGCTGGTACGGCCGGTCCTTGAGGTGGGCGAACATGTTCGCCGGGACGATGGTCTGCCCGGGGTCGATCGTGTCCTCGAAGATGCGCTTGTACGCCTCGTAGTCGAGGGCGTACTTCACGGCGTTGCGCACCTCTTTCTTCGAGAACGGCTCGTAGCCGACGTTCATCGTCAGGTAGCGGAGGGTGAACGTCGGCGTCTGCTTGACCTGAAACCCGGGCTGCGCGGCGACCTGCTTGAACTGCCCGGGCAGCAGACCCATCGCCACGTCGATGTCGCCCTGCTGCAGGGCGAGCATCTGGGCCGTGGCCTCCGGCATGTCCTGGAGGAAGATGCGACCCATCTTCGGCCGGCCGCGCCAGTAGTTGTCGAAAGCCCGCATCTCGATCTTCAGATTTCTCGTCCAGCCCATCAGGATGTACGGGCCGGAGCCCGCGTCATGGTCCGTCAGCCACTTGTTGCCCTGGGGGTCGGCGGGGGTCGAGTTGCGGCGGACGAGGGCGGGATCGACCACGCCGGTGACCGGGTTGGCCAGGACCGAGGCCATCAGCATCTCCGGCATCGCCTGGTTGAAGGTCACCCGCACCCGGTTTGGGCCGGCGGCGACCACGTCGGTGGGCGCCTTGATGAAGTCGGTGACGATGAACGAGGGCGCCATCTTCAGCGCGAAGACCCGCTGGATGGAGAAGACGACGGCGTCGGCGGTAACGGGCGCGCCGCTGTGGAACCGGGACGGCCGGAGCGTAAAGGTGTAGGTTTTCAGGTCCGCCGAGGCCGTCCACGAGCTGGCCAGGCGCGGGACGACGCGTGCGAAGTCCCGGCTGAAGTCCACCAGTGTGTCGTACAGGTGGTAGTTCACCCACACGCTGGTGAACTCGAAGGCCTGCGCCGGATCCAGGCTGACGGAGTCCGACGTGTTCATGCCGATCACGAGTACGTTCGCCGGCACGCGGCTCGGTGCTGCACCCGCGGCCGCGGGCGCGATCGCCACGGCCACGAGCATGAGGATCGCAAGGGCCTGCCTGATGCGCATGCGGTGGTCCCTCCTCAGGATGTTGCGTCTGCACTTAACGTGATGGGATGATCCCCGGGTTAGTTCGGGCCGGAGGGAAGGGGGACCTCTCAGCGGAGGATGATGCGGATGTCGACCGCCGTCGCCCCGCGCGGGTACACGACGAGCGGATTGATCTCGATCTCGGCCAGGTCGGGGAAGTCGGCGGCGAGCTGGCCGACGCGCAGCAGGGCCTCCACGAC
>DASUAK010000153.1:0-6413 GCA_035763845.1 bacterium
CTCGGCGTCCAGGGGCACGTTGTCGCTGAAGAGCATGACGTGCAGCCCGGCGGCGAGGGCGTCCCTGGCCACGGCCGCGGCGAAGCGTCCGGGGACGGAGATGAGGGCGAGGTTGGCGCCCGCCAGCGCGCGGGCGGCGGAAGCCACGGTCTTCGGGCGATACTCCACGTCCGTGGTGGACGTACGTCGCTGTACCAGCAGTCCTTCGGCGCGGTCAAGAGCGTCCTCGGCGACTCGCTCGTCCGCGGCGTCGACGATCAGGATGAGATCATTGGGCCCGGCGGCCCGCGTCTCGGACGACTCCAGGCCCGCGTCGCGCAGCAGCTCCTTGTTGGCCTCCGTGCCCATCACCGCGCCGGCCTCGCGCACGCCGGGCAGCGTCCGCACCTCGCGCTGCATGAGCATGAGGGTGACAGAGTCGTAGTAGGCGCTGGGCTTGATGCGGCTGCGCACGGGCACGGCTGGCACCTCGCACGATGATCGGGCCGGTGTGTGAGTCTTCCACCGGCCCGGGCCGTTCCCTTGCCAGCGCGGACAGGGCTTTGCTAGACTGGAGCAACCGACTGAACAGGAGCGTGCAATGGGAAAGGCCGGTCGCAAGGAGGCGCGCCGCCAGGCGCGCCTGGAGCGCAAAGCGCAGGAGAGCCAGCAGCGCCAGCGGCAGCGCCGCACGCGGACACTCATCGCCGCCGCCGTGCTCGTCGTGGCGGTCGGTGCGGCCTGGGGCCTGTGGCGGGGCCTCCGGCCGGAGGCCACCGCGTCCGGCCCGGCGCAGCCCGGAACGCCGGCGACCGCCGACCGGCCGCGGATCGCCGCTGTGGCCGACCAGGGCCGCGCCCACATCGCCCCCGGCGCGCCCCATCCGGCCTACAACTCCAACCCGCCCACCTCGGGCTGGCACTACGCCACCTCGGCCCGCTGGGGCTTCTACAACGACGAGCTGCCCGACGAACTGCTCGTCCACAACCTGGAGCACGGCGGGATCTGGATCAGCTTCAAGGACCCTAGCGACAGCGAGGTGGTGGACGCCCTCGCCGGCCTCGCCCGCTCGTACCGCAGCAAGGTCATCGTCACCCACCGGCCCAAGAACGACCACCGCATCGCGGTGGCCGCCTGGGGTCATCTGCTGACGCTCGACCGCTTCGATCGCGACGCGATCGTCGACTTCATCACCCGGTTCAAGAACAAGGGGCCCGAGTTCGTCCCGGACTAGAGATGCTCAGCGCTTCAGGCCCGACCGCACGCCCCGCTCGACGTAGGCTTTGAGCCGCTCGGTCAGCAGGGTACGCCAGCCGTCCCGGTAGCCGGACTCCGTCTCCTCGGTGACCTCTCCCACCGCGCGGTGGGACATCCGCAGAACGGTGGCCCCGCCCTTGGGCGTGAGCGTCACCTCGATCACGCCGGCCACAGCCCCGCGCATCCCCATCGAGCCGCTCAGGCGCAGGCGCTCCGGCCGGCGGGCGATGGTCACCGTGGCATACAGCGCCCCTTCCCCATTGCCCCAGTCCTCGTAGAAGCGTCCCCCCACGCGCGGCTCCAGGATGATGTCGCGGGCGTCCTCGGCGTACATGTGGGGCAGCCCCCACCACGCGGCGACCTCGCCCGTCAGCGCGTCGTAGACGCGCGCCGCCGGAGCGTCGATCGTCACCTCCTGCTCGATCTGGAACGCGCGAACCTCGCTCATCACGATCCTCCCCTTTCTCCGGTCGGTCCTTCGACATGCCGCTTCAGCTTCAGCAGCGACCCCGCCCACAGCCCGGCGTAATCGCTGATCCAGCGCTCGTAGATCCGGCGGATGGGCACCGCGTTGAGATAGTTCCAGCGCTGCCGCCCCTCGCGGCGCACGAGGACCAGCCCAGCGCGATCGAGGATGGCCAGGTGCTTCATCACGGCGAAGCGGGAGAGGGGAAAGCGCGCGCACAGATCGCCGGTGGTGCGGGGGCCGTCCTTGAGCGCGTCCAGGATGGCCCGGCGCGTTGGATCGGCCAGCGCCTTCCAGACGTCATCCAGGACCGCTCCCATATGTGACCATATGGTCACATATAATACGCCCGGTGTCAAGTGTGGGGGGACCGGGCGACAGGCGGAGGGCTAGGAGCCGGACTTCAGCGCGCGGACGGCCTCGTCGGCCGTGTGATGGAGCGGCATGACGGAGTCGACGTGGGTCAGGACGAGGACACGCCGGATCATCGCGCGGGCGGGCACGACCAGATGTAGCTGCTGGTGGCGCGTGCGCAACCGGTTGGCGAGCTCGAAGAGGAGATGGACGCCGCGGCTGTCGAGGTAGCTCACGCCGGAGAGATCCATGACCAGCCCCGAGGCACTGTTGGGGGCGGCGTTGAAGAGCTGGCCGCCGACCTCGGCGGCGTTCACGATGTCGATCTCCCCCGAGATGATGACGACCGGAACGCCGTTACGCTCCTCCACCCGGACCGAGGCCGAGGTCACGCCGTCACCTCCCGCTGCACCCGCTTGCGGAGGTACACCGTCGTTCCGGTCGGACCGGGCTCCACCCTGACCTCGGTCATCAACCCGCGCATCAGCCCCAGCCCCCTGCCCCGGTTGGCCCCGCGCGGCTGCCGCCACTGTCCCCAGTCGCGGACCCGGATGTTCACGTCCCCTCCGTCGAGCGTGCCCTCCACTTCGATCTGCGCGTCGGCGGCGGGATAGGCGTGCTCGATCGCGTTCGAGAACGCCTCGCTCGCCGCCACCGTGATGTCGAACACCTCGGCCGGAGCAAGCTGCGCGGGCACGAGCCAGCGCCGCAGGGTGTGCCGCAGAAGCGGCATCGAAGACGGAACGGCGTTCAGGCGCAGCCGCAGATGCACGGGATCGAGCGGCGCGGCGTGGAGTGCGAGGAGCGCGACATCGTCCGGCCCCGCGCCGGCGCCGAGGAGCGACCCCACGAGATGCTCGAGCAGGGCCGCGGGATCGTCGGACCGTCCCTCCGCGGCCGTCCGGAGGAGCCGGCTGAGGCCTTCGTCCAGCGGCTCCCCGCGGACCTCCACCAGACCGTCCGTGTACAGGAGAATCGTCGACCCGGGCGTCAGGGCCGCGGTCTGCTCATGGAAGACGATCTCGCCCGCCGAGCCCAGCGGCGGTCCGCCGCCCTCGAGCAGGTGGACGTGGCCCCGGGGACCGACGACCAGCGGCGGGAGATGCCCCGCGTTCGCGTACGACAGCGTCCAGGCGGCGGGGTCGAACGCCACGTACACCAGGGTCGCCATCTCGCGGATATCGAGGAGCCGCGCGACCCGGTCCATGATGACCGCCGGGGGATGTCCCTCCAATGCATACGCGCGGACGGCGTTCTGCAGCTGCCCCATGATCGCGGCGGCCTCGATCCCCCGGCCGGCCACGTCCCCCATGACCAGGGCGATCCGCCCATCGGGCAAGGCCATGGCGTCGTACCAGTCTCCCCCGATCTCGGTTTCCTGCCGGGCCGGCAGGTACCGTGAGGCGATGGTCATCCCGGGAAACTCCGGCATCGTCCTGCGCAGCAGGCTCCGCTGCAGCGTCTCGGCGATGCCGCGCTCCCGCCGGTACAGATGGGCGTTCTCGATGGCCACCGCGGCGCGCCTGGCCAGATCCAGCGCCAGGGCTACGTCTTCATCGGTATAGTGGCGGTTGGACTCGGCCCAGACGAAGGAGATGGCGCCGAGGACGCCGCTGCGGCTCTTGAACGGCGCCATGATCGCCGAGACGAGGCCGAGCTCGCGAAGGATGCGGGCGTGCGCGTCGTCGCGCGCGGCGGCCCGCAGCATCTCCTCCGTGACGTGCGGCACCACCATCGGCTCCCCCGTCCGCACCACCCGGAAGACGCCCCCCGACGGGTCCGGCGGGTAGCGGCGGTTGATCTCGTAGGCCAGGTCCACCTTCTTCGGGTCGACGTGGGCCACGGCGAGGCGCTCCACCTTCCCCTCGTCATCCACGACGTCCATCGAGCACCAGTCGGCGAACGACGGCACGGCCAGCTGCGCCACGTTGCGCAGCGTCTCCTCGTAGTCGAGCGAAGCGGCGAGCACCGAGCTGGCCTCCGTCAGGAACTGCAGCCGCGTCTGCGCGCGCTCGGCCGCCTCCCGGGAGGCCCGCTCGCCGTCGAGCGCCCCCTGGAGCCGGTCTTCGCGCTGCGCGACGGCCTCGGCCATGCTGCGCATGCCGGCCGCGAGCTGGGAGGTCTCGATGGCCCCCGTCACATCCGGGATGTGGGGGCGCTCACCGCGGGCGATCGCCGCCGCGGTGTCGGCCAGCGTGGAGAGCGGGCGGGTGAGGCGCCGCGCGATGAAGCCGAAGATCAGGCCCACGAGCACGACCGCCACGGTCAGCAGCGCCGCCTGCTCGATCACCGGACGGCGGATGCGCGCCTCGAGCGGTTCGAGGGGGCGCGTGTACACCACGGCCCACCCTGTCGTGGACACCGGGACGATGGCCCCGAACCGGGGCTCCTTCGAGATGGGCAGACCGTCACCGGTCAGGATCACGGTCCGACCGGCGAGCGCGTTCCTGAGGGGCTCGAACGACGACACGTCCCGCTGCTCGGGGCTGATCTCCGGGAGGTACGTCGAGTGCATGACGAAGCCGTGCCGGTCGACCAGGGTGATGCGCGAGTCGTCGGGAAGGGTGCTCTGCAGCCGGGCGACAAGGCTCCGGGGATAGAAAGCGGTCAGGAGGTAGGCCCGCACGGCCCCGCCGCGGGACGGGATGGGACGTCCGAAGGCGACCGTGACCTGGCCGGACTGGATGCCCGAGAGCGAGTCGCTCCACACCGCGGGAGTTCCGGTGAAGAGGGCCTCCATGTAGGGGCGGTCGGATAGATCGAGCCCGATGCCTTCTCCCGACGCCGAGGCCAGCACGTGTCCGTTCAGATCGGTGACGAAAAGCGCGCGGATGAACCCGTAATCCTGGACGATGCGCCCCAGGTAGTTCCCCAGCGAGGGCTGGTCGAGCGGGATGCCCTCGTTGCCGAGGATAGTGCCGATCGCCAGGGTCGTCGTCTGCAGGTCGTGGATGAAGCGGTCGACCTCCGCGGCCACGGTGCGGGCCATGGCGGCCGCGTTCTCGATCTCCGCATCCCGGCGCTCTGCGAGGACGCTGCGGTAGGTAAGGAAGGTGAACGACATGAGCAGCGCCAGCAGCAAAGCCAGGCTGACGAGCAGGCTCGTCCCCAGCCGCCACTGGCGCGTTCTGTTGCCCGGTCGGGTGTCAGGCACGGCTGCGCCACCCACGCCGCCGCCCATGTATCATGGGGCGGCAAGTTTTCCTCTCCAGAGATCACTGAGCGGGCGTGGACCCCTCCCACGAGGCTACCTCAGCCATTCAGTGAGAGGTAGATGGGTCCTCCTCTAGGGCGCGCCCTCCTGGGTCCAGGGAATCGGATCTACGTAGATGCCGTTCACGCGCATCCCCCAGTGCAGATGCGCGCCCGTCGCCACGCCGGTGCTGCCCACCCGTCCGATGAGGTCGCCCTTGCGCACACGCTGTCCGGTCTTCACCGCAAGCGCGGACATGTGGAAGTAGCCCGTGAGGACCCCGAGGCCGTGGTCTACGAACACGGCGTTCCCGGACAGCGGCAGGGCGTCGGCCATCCGCACGATCCCGTGGTTGGCCGCGCGCACCGGGGTGCCTTCGGGAGCGGCGAAGTCGGTCCCGCGGTGGAAGCCGCGCACCGTGCCATTGTACACGCTGAGCACTCCGTACGGTGAGGAGATCGGGGCGGCCACCGCCGGCGTGAGGAAGACGCCCTCCCACATCGGCTCGGGCGCCAGCACGCGCATCGCCCGGCTCACCTTACGCTGCTCCTCCGCCACCATCTCCGGCGAGAAGAGCGCTTCCTTGTCGGGATCGAGCCGCAGGCGGCGCTGGCGGAAGGCCACCTTGGTGACGGTCACCGTGCGCCGGGCGAGAACGCGCCCGCCCGAGACCACGGCCAGGGTGTGGGCGCCGGGTGTCGTCCGGGCGTCGGCCCCGATGACCGTCCGGCGGACGTCCCCGGTGCGGTAGAGCGGCCAGGTACGCCCGGCGAACCGGACGACGGCGTCGCCGCCCGCCCCCCGAACCGTCACGGCCAGGGCTTCGCCCTGCCGGATGGCGCGTTCGCTCACCTCCAGCGCCGGGGCGCCGGTCGTCGCGGGCGCCAGCAGCGCACCGGTCACCATCACCACGATCACAGCTCGAAGCATGCCCATCCTGTCCCGCCGCTCTCCTTCATGAAGTCGGGAGGCTCTCTGAGTGCTCTGTGCCCCGCCCCCGTCCGGTCTACGCCGATGTTAGGAGATGGGTTCCTTGACGGCAACCCCATGCCGGCGGAGGATCGCGAGCACCTCGGGGATGGGCAGAGCGGGCATGACGTGGCCGTCGCGCCCCTGCGCCGTCTCCGCCGCGAACAGCGCGCCCAGGATTGCCTCCTCCGACGC
>DASUAK010000154.1:0-4981 GCA_035763845.1 bacterium
TACGCGGCGGCGACGCCGAGCGGCAGGAGGGTCAGCCAGAGGAGGGACGGGTACTTCCAGCCCACAGGGTGCCTCCCCCGGGACGGAAGGATGTGGAGACGTCAGAAGCCATTATACCCTGGGGACGATCTCCACCCGCGCCGGTGCTGCGCCCACTGCCGGCCGCGGCACCGCCGGCGGACAGAGGGGCGGCGGCGGCGCCGCCGGGAGCCCGGCCGGCCGCCTGCCCTTGACAGGCAGCGGCGCCGGTCAGGGAACGACAAAGATCGAGATGGCCAGCCAGCCGAAGATGAGGGTGATGACAAGCCCGAAGAAGACCATGGTGTCTGGTGTCCCCTCCCATCCGTTCTGTGCCCGTTTCCGTGGTCGTCCACACCCGGAGGTGAGGCGCTGATGAACGCCGTCGAGATGTTCCTGCTCAGCCACGCGATCACGCACGAGCTCGGCGTCGGGGAGCCCGAGGGGAACTTCTCGCTCGGCCACTCCCGCCTCCGCGGCCTCAACGAGGCGCAGGTGCGCCTGCGGCCGCAGGGTTGGAACTCGCTCGCCTTCATCTACTGGCACATGGCGCGTGTCGAGGATGTGACGATCAACGTCCTGGTCGCGCGGGCGCCCCAGGTGCTCGACGCCGGGGCGTGGCCGGCGCGGCTGCGTGTGGAGCGGCGCGACGTCGGCACGGGGTGGTCCGACGACGAGGTGGACGCGCTGAGCCGGGCGATCGACCTCGACGCGCTCCGCGGGTACCGCGACGCGGTGGGGCACCGCACCCGGGACGTGGCGCGCGCGGTGCCTGAGGGAGCCTGGGGCGAGATCGTGGGATCGGGCCCCGTACTGGAGGCGGCCCGGCAGGGGGCGTTCGCGCCGGGTGCGGAGTGGGTCGGCGAGTTCTGGAGCGGCCGGACCACCGGGTGGCTCTTCTACTGGGGGGCCGTCGGCCACAACTTCATGCATCTCGGCCAGGCCGGCTGGGTCAAGGAGATGGTCCGCGGGCAGCGGGGGATGTAGTCCGCCCCTCTACCGGGGCACTTCACACATCAGGGCCATCGTGTTGTCCTCAGAATCCTTGAAGAACGCCATCCACAGATCGTAGGTGTCCATCTTCGCGATGATGTGCGGCTCGCCGGTGAAGGGCACCCCGCGGGCGCGCAGGTCGCGGGCCGCCCGCTGGATGTCGTCGACCTTGAAGTAGAGGACGGACGTGCCGCCCGCGTCGCCTTCCGGGCGGCTCAGCATCAGGCGCAGCCCCCCGGCGTCGAAGAACGCCAGCCCGGGCGGCGCCTGAAAGAGGAAGCGCAGCCCCAGCCGGTCGCGGTAGAATTGGACGGCCCGCTCGAGCTCGCGGACCTGGATGGCGATCTGGCCGATCGTCGACAGCTGCATGGACACCGCCTCCGGCACCGTCCTGATACACCGCCGGGTCCTTGTGCGCCTGCCGCCCTTCGGGCATCATGAAGCCATGATCTCCTTCGCCCGCGCGTACGACGTCCTCAGCCAGGCCCGCGAGAAGCTGTTCGGCTGGATCCGGCCGCTCAGCCAGGCCCAGTACACGCAGGCCTTCCCCTTCGGTCTGCACACGCTGCAGACGACGATGGTCGAGATCGCCGGCACCGAGCGGTGGCTGGCGATGCGCATCCGGGAGGCGGAGTTCCCCGTGCCGTTCTCCTGGGACGACTGGCCGATCACGGAGCGGACCTGCCCGGCATTCGCCGACGTCGAGCGCGTCTGGCGCGCGCAGATACCGGAGACACGGAAGACGCTGGAGGCGATCGCCGACCCGGACCGCTTCGTGGAGACGCGCCTGATCGGCCGGGAGCGGGTCACCACCTACCGCGCGGCCCAGGGCGATCTGGCGATGCAGCTGCTCATGCACGAGGTGCACCACCGCGCGCAGGCGATGGCCATGCTGCGGCAGCTCGGGGTCGAAGCCCAGGACGTGGACTACATCTCCTTCGTCCAGACCGTCCGGCGCGAGCCCCGCCAGAGCCAGCCGGCATGATCGTCGACGCCCTCGTCGAGATCCCCAAGGGCAGCCGCAACAAGTACGAGCTGGACGAGGCCACCGGGCGGCTGCGCCTGGACCGCGTCCTGTACTCGCCGCTGCACTACCCGGCGGACTACGGGCTGATCCCCGGCACCCTGGCCGAGGACGGCGACCATCTCGACGTTCTCATCGTGACCTACGACGCGACGTTCCCGGGCTGCGTCGTGCCGGTGCGCCCGGTCGGGGTGCTGGACATGCGCGATGAGAAGGGGCGCGACCAGAAGATCCTGGCCGTGCCGGAGGGCGACCCCCGCTTCCGCGAGATCGCCGATCTCGGCCACCTCGCGCCGCACTTCCTGGCGGAGATCCGGCACTTCTTCCAGGTCTACAAGACGCTCGAGGAGAAATCGACGGAGATCATCGGATGGTCCGGCGCGGCGGAGGCGGAGCAGACGATCCGCGCCGCGCGGGCCCGCTTCGCGGCGAAGGCCCAGGCGTCCTAGGAGGAGCGATGGCGGCCAAGGTCGAGGTCCAGATCGAGTACTGCGCGGAGTGAGGGTATGAAGGCCACGCCGCCCGTGTGGCGGCGGAGATCCTGGCGGACCACGCCGAGCGTATCGTGGGGCTGACCCTCGTGCCGAGCTCCGGCGGCCGCTTCGTGGTCCAGGTCGGCGACCGCGAGATCTTCAACAAGAAGGCGGCGGGCCGCTTTCCGGAGCCCGGCGAGGCGACCCGCCTCATGGGCCAGAGCTTCTAGTCGCGCTCGATCTCTCCGCCGGTGGCCATCGGGGCCGCAGCCGTTTCATCATCCGGACCGCCGTCCCCCGTCCGTCCCGGACGGGATGGATCACCTCGAGGTCATCCATCAGCCGGCTCATCAGGAACAGCCCCCGGCCGCGGCGGTTCCTCAAGGGCACCTGATGCGGGATGCGCGGCCGCGACCGCAGCCGCCCGCCCATGTCGGTCACCGTCGTAATGAGGCCGCCGCCGTCGAAGGCGAGACGGATGCGGATGCGCCCCCGCCCGGCCGACCCGTACGCGTGATCGTAGGCGTTGGCCAGGGCTTCGCCGAGCGCGATCTCCAGGTCGAAGGCCGCTACCCGGGACGCGCCCATCGCCCGCGCGGCGGCCGCGACGAGCTTCCGCGAGGCCCGCAGGACCTCCGGCTCCGCGTCGAGGCGGACATCGATGACGCGAACGGGATGGTGTGTGGACATGAGTTCCGACCTCTCATAGGGGGTTTTCCCCTGGAGGATGCGCCTGTGTCAGCCGCCGGCGATCTGGGACCCGATCAGGTGATCGAGGAAGTCGAGGAGGCCGCGTCAGCGGCCCGTCCAGCCGTACTCGCGCTTTTCGAGGAAGGCGCGCACAGCCTCGCGGAAGTCTTCGCTCATGTAGCAGGAGACGATGAGGTCTTCACCCTCGCGGGGCTCGATGCGCCGGCGCGCCTGGATGCGCCGGATCGCCTCCTTCGTCGCGCGAAGGGTGAGGGGCGCCAGCTGGGCCAGGCCGTCGGCGACGCCGCGGACGTGCGTCTCGAGGCGATCGGCGGGGACGACCTCGTTGACGAGGCCGAGAGCCAGGGCCTGCTCGGCCGTGAGCATCCTCGCCTGCATGATCAGCTCCTTCGCGCGGGCCGGCCCGACGAGGTCGAGGAGGCGGGCGTAGTTGCTCATCGAGAGGCAGTTGCCCAGCGTGCGCGCGATCGGTACCCCCAGCCGCAGGTCAGGGGCGGCGTAGCGGAAGTCGCAGGCCGCGGCGATGGAGAGGCCGCCGCCCACGCAGTAGCCGCGCAGCATCGCGATCGTGGGCTGGTGCACCCGCTCCAGCCGGTCGAGGACGCGCTCGATGCGCTGCTCGTAGGCGATCGCGTCCTGCGGCCGCTGGAAAGCCTGGAACTGGCCGATGTCGGTGCCGGCGACGAACGCCGCCTCCCCCGCGCCCCGCAGGATCACGGCGCGGATCTCCGGGCTGCGGTCCACCTCGTCGCAGTACTCGACCAGCCGGTCGTACATGTTCCAGGTCAGCGCGTTGCGGGCGTGCGGGCGGTTGAAGGTGACGACAGCGACGGCGCCGTCGCGCTCCAGCAGGATCTCCTCGGTCGGCTTGGCCACGGTGCTCCCCCCAGGCCGGCGTAAGGCCGCCGGCGTGTGCTCAGCGTCCGGCGGCGGCGACGACGCCGCGTGCGATCAGGTCGGTGACGGTCTGCTCCCCATATCCCAGCTCGCCCAGGATCTCGGCGGTGTGCTGCCCCAGCAGCGGCGCCGGCCGGCGCAGTGCCGCGGGGGTCGCGGAAAGCTTCATCGCGGGGCCGAGCTGGCGGATGCGCCCTCCCGCCGGATGGTCGATCTCCTGGACCATTCCCCGTGCCCGGACGTGCGGGTCGGCAAAGACCTCGGCGTAGTCAAGGATGGGGCCGCACGGGATGCCGGCGCGCTCGAGCGTCCCAAGCCAGTGGGCGGCGGGACGTCCGGCCATCGTCCGTTCGATCTCCGCCGCCAGGCCGACTCGCCGCTCGGCGCGCTGCGCGTCGGTGGCGTACTCGGGCCGCGCCAGCAGATCCACTCGGCCGATGGCCCGCGCCAGGCGTTCCCAGGTCCGCTGGTTGGCCGCGCCCACGGTGATGTAGCGGTCCGCGCAGCGGATCGCCTGGTACGGCGCGGACATCCGGTGCGCGGAGCCCGCGGGCTCGGGAACGCCCCGCCCGGCGAAGAGTTGCGCCGACTCCCACACGGAGAGGGCGATGCCGGCCTCAAGCAGGGATGCGTCGATGTGCTGCCCCTCGCCGGTGTGCTGCCGGTGGAGGCAGGCGGCGAGGATCGCCACCGTGGTGAACAGCGCGGCGCCGAGGTCGGTGACCGGCAGGCTGGTCTTCATCGGCGGGAGGCCCCGGTCACCGGTGACCGACATGATGCCGGCCATGCCCTGTGCGATCAGGTCGAATCCCCCACGCTGAGCGTACGGTCCGGTCTGCCCGAAGCCTGAGATGGAGGCGTAGAT
>DASUAK010000155.1:0-4024 GCA_035763845.1 bacterium
CCACACGCCCCGGAGCGATCGCCACCCAACCGGGTGCCGACGCGCGGTGCCCGCCGTTCCGATTCGGATGAACACCGCCTACCGCGTCCTCCCTCACCCGTACCGGGTCGTCGTCGCCGACCCGCACGCCGCCGCGCGCGAGGCGATCGGGATGGTCCTCTTCGGGGACAGCAGCTTCGAGGTCACGGGCAGCGCGGCCACGATGGAAGACGCGATCCGGATGATCCGCGAGCGACACCCCGACGTCCTCGTCGTGGATCCCTGGCTCTTCGGGGCCGCCGGGCTGCCCGGCTGCCTGGCCGCCCGGCGGCTCAATCCGGGGCTGATCATCATCGCGCTGTTGTCGACCGAGCACACGGACGATTACCGTGACGCGGCCCGGGCCATGGGCGCCGACGGCGCGGTGGAGAAGGCGCGCGTCGGGCGCGATCTCGTCGCCGCGATCCGGGCCGTCCTGCAGCGCCGCCCCACCGCATAGTCCCCGCGTCCCTCTGCCGTGGAAGGAGAGCACTCCTCACCCGCGTTGTATACTGTTGGCGTGGTGTGAGCTTCCACTCGTGATTCAGGAGGATCGCCGTTGTCGCGATACGGGAAGGCCATCCGCAGCACCATCCGCGCCGGGGGCGCAGCCGCCGGATACTACCCGCTCGCGGCGCTGGGCGATCGGATCGCGGTCGGGTTGGAACGGCTGCCCTTTACCGTCAAGGTGCTGCTGGAGAACGTGGTCCGGCACGCCGGGCGTGCGCCCTTCACCGACGCGGACGTGGCCACGGTGGCCGCGTGGCGCCCCGGTGAGCCGTCCGGCGGCGAGTTCCCGTTCCTGCCGGCCCGCGTGCTGCTGCAGGACTTCACCGGGGTTCCGGTGGTCGTGGACCTGGCCGCGATGCGCGACGCCGTGGAACATCTGGGCGGCGATCCCCGCCGCGTGAACCCGACCGTGCCCGCCGATCTCGTCATCGACCACTCCGTGCAGGTGGACGTGTACGGCACCGCGGCGGCGTTCGAGCGCAACGTGGCCTTCGAGTACGCCCGGAACCGGGAGCGCTATCTCCTGCTGCGCTGGGCGCAGCGCGCCTTCGACAACCTGCGCGTCGTCCCCCCGGGGACGGGCATCGTCCATCAGGTCAATCTGGAGTACCTGGCCCGCGTCGTGGACACCCGCCCCGGACCGGACGGCACGCCCGACGCCGTGCCGGACACGCTGGTGGGGACCGACTCGCACACGACGATGATCAACGGCCTCGGCGTGCTGGGCTGGGGGGTGGGGGGCATCGAGGCCGAGGCGGTGCTGCTCGGGCAGCCGATGTACCTGACGCGCCCCGAAGTGATCGGGCTGCGGTTGGTGGGCGAGCTCGCCGGCGGCGTCACGGCCACCGACTTGGTGCTGACGGTGACACAGCTGCTGCGCAAGGTGGGCGTGGTCGGCAAGTTCGTGGAGTGCTTCGGCCCGAGCCTGGGCGCGCTCACCCTGCCGGACCGCGCCACGATCGCCAACATGTCGCCCGAGTTCGGCGCGACGGCGACGATGTTCCCCATCGACGATGAGACGCTCGCCTACCTCCGCCTCACCGGCCGGCCGGAGGAGCGGATCGCGCTGGTCGAGGCGTACGCCCGGGCCCAGGGAATGTTCTGTACGGCCGCCGGCCCCGAGCCGCTCTACGACAAGGTCGTGGAGCTGGATCTGGGCACGGTAGAGCCGTCCCTGGCGGGACCGCGCCGGCCGCAGGACCGCGTGCCGCTGGCCGGCGTAGGCCCGAACTTCCGCGCCGCCTACACAGAGCGCATGGCCGCCGCCGCGCCGGGCGGTCCCGCTGCGGGCGTGGCCGTGGCGGAGCGCCCGCCGGCCGCCCAGGTGCGCAGCGGGGACCGCGCGGGCGAGCTGGCCCACGGCTCCGTCGTCATCGCCGCGATCACCTCGTGCACCAACACCTCCAACCCCGAGGTGATGATCGCCGCCGGACTGGTCGCGAAGCGAGCGGTGGAACGCGGGCTCACCGTCCCGCCGACGGTGAAGACGAGCCTCGCCCCGGGATCGGCGGTGGTCACCGCCTACCTCGAGCGGTCGGGGCTCACGCGGTACCTCGAGGCCCTCGGCTTTCATACCGTCGGATACGGCTGCACGACATGCATCGGCAACAGCGGGCCGCTGCGCCAGCCCGTGGCGGACGCCATCCAGGCGCACGATCTCGTCACGGTGGCGGTGCTCAGCGGCAACCGCAACTTCGAGGGACGCATCCACCCCCTCGTGCGGGCGAGCTACCTCGCCTCGCCCCCGCTCGTCGTGGCTTACGCCCTCGCCGGCACGGTGAACCTGGATCTGACGAAAGACCCGATCGGCAGCGACGGCAAGGGCCGCCCGGTGTACCTGCGGGACATCTGGCCGCGGGACGAGGAGATCCGCGCGCTCATCCGCAGCGCCGTCAGCCCGCAGCTGTTCGCGGAGCGCTACCGGGACGTCTTCCACGGCGACGAGACGTGGCGCGCGCTCCCCGTCCCGGAGAGCGAAGTGTACCGCTGGGATCCGGGCTCGACGTACGTCCAGCACCCGCCCTTCTTCGAAGGCCTGACCGCCGCGCCGCCCGCCATGCGCGATGTCGCCGGTGCGCGGGTGCTGGCCTGGCTCGGGGAATCCGTGACCACCGACCACATCTCCCCGGCCGGCGCGATCCCCAGGGACGGCCCGGCCGGCCGCTACCTCATCGAGCACGGCGTCCAGCCGGTGGACTTCAATACCTACGGCGCGCGCCGGGGGAACCATGAGGTCCTGATGCGCGGCACCTTCGCCAACGTGCGCCTGCGGAACCGCCTGGCCGGCGGGCGCGAGGGCGGCTGGACGACGCACGTCCCCTCCGGGGAGCTGCTGCCGATCTACGACGCGGCGGTGCGGTACCAGGCGGAGGGCACTCCGCTGATCGTTCTGGCCGGCGCGGAGTACGGCTCGGGCAGCTCGCGGGACTGGGCGGCGAAAGGCCCGATGCTGCTCGGGGTCCGGGCGGTCATCGCTCAGAGCTTCGAGCGGATCCACCGCAGCAACCTGATCGGGATGGGCATCCTGCCCCTCGAGTTCCGGACCGGCGAGTCGCCTGAGACGCACGGGCTGGACGGCACCGAGGCCTATGACATCGGCGGCATCGCCGGGGGCCTGCGGCCGGGCCAGGCGCTCACCGTGCGCGCCCGGCGGGGAGATGGCACCGCCCGCACCTTCGACGTCACGGTCCGGCTGGACACCCCGATCGACGTGGAGTACTACCGCCACGGCGGGATCTTGCCTTACGTGGTGCGGCGCCTGCTGCGCTGAGGAGGGGCGATGCACGGACGGCATGCCGGCGGCGATCCGGCGGCGACGATCATCGCGATGGAGCGCGCGGCGCTCGATCGCTGGGGCCGCGGCGACCCTTTCGGCTTCCTGGAGATCTCCGCGGCCGACGTGGTGTACTTCGATCCCTCGCTGGACCGGCGGATCGACGGCCGCGAGGCGCTGGCCCGCTACTACGACGCGATCAGGGGCAAAGTGTCGATCGCCCGCTACGAGCTGATCAACCCCTTGGTCCAGGTGGCCGGCGACGCGGCGGTCCTGACCTTCAACTACGTCTCCTACGGCGGCGGCGAGGACGCCTACCGCTGGAACTGCACGGAAGTGTACCGCCGCTCAGGCGAACGGTGGGAGATCATCCAGACCCACTGGTCGTACACGAAGGCCGTGAGGGCGCCGGAGGCACGATGACCCGCGCCTGACCGGCGGGCTGTGCGCATGCGCAACCGTACGTTCGGCCGGCTCGGATGGCCCGTCAGCGAGATCGGTTATGGGATGTGGGGGCTGGCCGGCTGGACCGGATCGGACGACGCCGAGTCGACGGCCGCCCTGATGCACGCCGTCGAGCTCGGCGTCACCTTCTTCGACACCGCGCTGGCCTACGGGAATGGCCGCAGCGAGCGGATGGCCGGCGCGCTCGCGGCCCGCCATCCGGACCGGCGGCTGTACGTGGCCACGAAGATCCCGCCGGCCGACGGCCGCTGGCCCGCC
>DASUAK010000156.1:0-3380 GCA_035763845.1 bacterium
GGGCGGACCGCTGCCAGAGGGAGCGCCACGCGCGGCCCAGCCCGGCGAGCGCGGAGCGAGGATCCCACACCGACTCCCGCTCATCCTCATCGGCCCGGCGCGACCGGCGCCGCGCCCGGACCACGGCGACGGCGATCAGGATGATGAGGAGGACCATCACGACCAGCACGATGCCCCATCGCGCGCTGCTCACCACCCGCGGAGGGAGCTCGCGGAGCAGGACGCCGAGCGGCTGGCGCAGCGTCTCGGGGGGCTCCAGGCCGCCCGGCCGCCAGGGCAGGCGCGAGAGGGCGGCGATGATGACGCGCGCGATGATCAGCGCGACCGCGAACAGGGCGAGGAAGATGTACTCGACGATCGGCGCCAGGGGGCGCAGCCACTGCAGGACGACGGGCCGGAACGAAACGTTGAGCAGGCCGGAGACGAAAGCCGCGCCCGAGAGGATCGCCCCGACGACCGCGACGAGCAGCAGCAGCCAGTGGCGGTTGGCGGCCAGGGCCTGCGCGGGATCCGCCTGCGTCTCCTGCCAGATGGCGAGCAGCCGCGTGACCGCGAGCAGGAACAGGCCCACCGAGAAGAAACCGAGCAGGAAGCCTGGCGATGGCGCGGCCGCCGCGAACCCGCGGGCCTGGCCGTAGAGCACGAAGAAGAAGATGAAGACGACCGTCCAGGCCACCCCGCGCCGGAAGCCCCGCTCGACCTCGAAGTGGGTGAACTCCCGCTCGCCGAGCACGAGACCGCGCCACCACAGCAGCGTGGCGAGCAGCGCGGCCATCACCGGCGGGAGGACGACCGGCAGCGCGTCGTGCGCGGAGATCAGCAGCCCGCCGATCCAGCGCGGATCGTACGGCGCCGCGGCAGGATAGTAGCCCGCCTTCACCACGGCCAGCCCGGCCAGCATGCCGGCGCCCACGACCACGATGCGGATCGTGCGGAGCTCCCAGGGCCGCGATAGCGCGAACCGGACCGTGACGAATCCCCCGGCGAGCATGATGAAGGCCGGCAGCGGCCCGAGGAGGGGCCGTACCGGCCCGTAGAACGCCCCGCCCGCGAGCAGCAGCCAGGGATACAGCCAGCAGAACTCGAGCACGACCAGACCGAGCGGCAGGAGGCTGCGCAGCACCACGCTCATCGGGCGGCCTCCTCGGGCGCGACGGCGAGCTCCTCCAGCGCCTGCCATCCCCGCCGGGCCGTCACACGATGGGTGGGCACCGGCAGCGGGAGGGGCTCCGCCTCGTCCCCCACCAGCACCAGCGCGACCCCGTGACCGGCCTCGAGCAGCCGCACCACGCCGGCCTGAAGCGGCGCGTCGGTGACGGCGGTGACGACGACGGCGGTCGTGCCCCAGGGGAGGGAAGGGGCTTCCAGCTGCATGAGGTCGCCGACCGGCATCACCGGCGTAGGGAAGACCTTGGCCAGGGCCTCCAGCATCCCGGCCAGGTGCGCGCTCCCCGACGACGGGGGGATGCGGATCCAGCGCAGCCCGTGGGGCAGGTAGCCGTTCGCGTAGAGGCCGGTCAGGTGCCCCTGCCCGATCGCCCAGCTCGCGATCGAGGCCGCGGTGAGGATGTTCATCTCGAGCAGCGCGCGCACGAAGCCGCGGTACTCGGCGTAGCGGCCGAGCGTGTCGAGGTTCAGGAAGACGGCCAGGCGGTGCGCGGTCGTGGGCTCGTAGAGCTTGCTGCGCAGCTCCTGCGCCCGCGCCGTGGCCTTCCAGTGGATGCGCCTGATCGGATCCGTGGGGGCGTAGCCGCGCACGCCGATGATGCGCGTGGGATCATCCAGCACGGTGCGGCGCACCGGGAGGTCGCCCAGCGGGTGCATCGCGGGCAGCCCGAGGGCATGCAGCGGGACGACCTTGGGATAGACCAGCAGGTAATCGGTGCGCTCGACGTCCACGCCGCGGACCGTGAAGCCGAAGATGTCCCCCGAGCGCAGCCGGGCAGGGCCGAGCGGGAAGTAGCCGCGCGCCGTGCAGCGGAGCGTGACGTGGCGCCGGATGCGCTCGTACCAGCGCACGCTGAAGAGGTTGACGATGTGCTGGCGGCGCTGGCGCATGCTGGGGATGACGCGGCCCTTCTGCGGCTCCAGCTCCACCGGCAGTTCGTCGATCACTTCGAGCCAGGCCAGGGGGAGGATCTTGCGGTTGGTGACCTCGACGGTCAGCGTCACCGTCTCGCCGTAGAAAGCGCGGCGCGGTGTGAACGAGCGACGGTACTCGACGCGCGCCAGGCAGAACCGGTCCCACAGGTAGGAGGCGCCCGCGCTGAGGAGGACGACCCCGCCGAGCAGGAAGGCGAAGCCGTGGCGCGCGGCCACGCCGATGGCCAGCAGCAGCCAGCCGATCAGCAGCCAGCCCTGCGTGTACATCTACTCTGCTTCGACCGGGGCCGGCACCGCCTTGAGGATCTCCGCCGCGATCTCCCGCGCGCCGCGCTCGCGGAGGCGGGCCTGGGCGGTGGTGATGAGCCGGTGGGAGAGGATCGGGGGCGCCAGCTCCTTGATGTCGTCCGGGAGGACATGGCTGCGGCCGCGCACCGCGGCCAGGGCCTGCGCGGCGCGGTACAGGCCGAGGCTGGCGCGGGGGCTGGCGCCGAGCTCGATCTCCGGATGGGTGCGCGTGGCCCGCACGATGGCGACGATGTAGTCTTCCACGGCGCGGCTGATGTGCACGTCGCGCACGTCCTGCTGCAGGCGGACAAGGTCGTCCGGCCCGGTCACCGGCTGCAGGTCGTCGAGGGGGTTGTGCGCGCGGAAGCGGCGGAGGATCTCCGCCTCGTCCGCGGCCGACGGATACCCCACCGGCAGCTGCATGAGGAAGCGGTCCAGCTGCGCCTCCGGCAGCGGGAAGGTGCCCTGCAGCTCCACCGGGTTCTGGGTCGCGATGACCATGAAGGGGCGCCCCAGCGGGACCGTGCCGGTCTCCAGCGTGACCTGTCGCTCCTCCATGCACTCCAGCAGGGCGGCCTGTGTCCGCGGAGTCGCCCGGTTGATCTCGTCGGCCAGGAGGATGTTCGTGAAGATCGGACCGGGACGGAACTCGAACTCCTGCGTCTTCTGGTTGAAGAAGTGCAGCCCGGTGACGTCGCTCGGCAGCAGGTCCGGCGTGCACTGCAGCCGGCGGAAGGTGCAGCCGAGCGTCCGGGCCAGCGACTTGGCCAGCATCGTCTTCCCGATGCCGGGCACGTCCTCGATGAGCAGGTGGCCCTCGCACAGCAGCGCGGCCAGGGCCAGCTCGATCACCGCGTCCTTGCCCACGATCACGCGGCCGATCCCGTCGCGCAGGGCGCGGGCCACCGTCCCGACGTCAGCCACGGCCCGCCGCCCCCGTCGCCGTGGTCTGCCCCGTGAGGGCATCCAGTGTCTCGAAGAATCCCGGA
>DASUAK010000157.1:0-6200 GCA_035763845.1 bacterium
CATCATCCGCGCGAGCGCCACGGGCAGCGCCATGACGAGGAAGGCGGCGAAGGGGTTCGGCCAGTAGAAGGTGGACGACCACCGGATCGACGCGTCGCCGGCGTTCCCCCAGAACATGAAGAGGGCCACCAGACAGAGCCACGCGGCGACCGCGACGAGGCCGTCGGCGAACCAGATCGCCAGCTGTGTTGAGCGCAGCGACCAGGCCGCGACCGCGCCGATGCCGAGGTAGGTGAGCCACAGCAGGAGCTCGCGCAGGCTGGCTTCCGGCCGCACCGACCACACGGAGGTGAGCGCGGCGGCCAGCACGACCCCGCCGAGGCCGACCGTGAGACGGTCCAGCCGGAGACGTCCCGACGCGGCGAGCGCGAGGAGCAGCGCGAGCACGACGGTCTGGGCCAGGGTCAGGCTGGCCGGATGGCGCCCGCCGTCGCTGATCGCCAGCTTCAGCACCACGGCGGCCACAGCAAGGGCCGCGCCCGCGTGCCAGGGTGTGACGCCCACGGCCGCGTCCATGCGTGGCCTCGACAGGAGCATCATCTTCATCCCCGCGGCCCGGTCTCCCCCAACCATCCTGACACCGCTCCGGCCAGCAGCCACACCGTGGCCGTCACGGCGGGCGTGCTGAAGGAGAACTGCACTTGGACGAGATACGCGACCAGCGCCCCTGCCCAGCCCGCCACCAGGATCCTGTCGCTCCCCTCCAGGACGGTCCGCCGGCGCCAGGCCCCCGCCATGACCAGGATCCAGAAGAGGACGTAGGCTGCCGCCCCGGGGATGCCCACGGAGACGGCGACGTGGAGCACGTCGTTGTGGGCCCGGTTGATGATCACGGGACGGAGCCCGAAATAGCGGACCAGCGACGGCCGGTCGTACGGAAAGACCTCCCCCAGCGTCTCGGGGCCCCATCCCAGGAGCGGCCTCGATCGGATCAGGGAGAGTGTGCCCTGCCACGTGTACACGCGCTGCGCCACGGAGCCGGACTGCGCGGTCGCGGTCGCCGACACCCTCGAGACGACCTCTCCGGGCCGGCCGATGGAGAGCAGAAGGCCGCCCGCGCCCACGGCGGTGAGGAGGAGCACCGCGGCGATGACGCGCCGTCCCGGGATGCTGCGCCATCCGGCGAGGCCGAAGACAAACAGCCCCGCGGCCGCCCCCACCCACGCGGCCCGGGTCAGCGTCAGGGCAAGGGCGACGACGGTCCCCGCGGCGGCGGCCAGCCAGAGGCCGCGGCGGATGACGCCGCTGCGCGCGGACATCGAGACGAAGACCGGCAGCATGAACGCCAGGTACCCGCCGAAGATCACCGGCCCGCCGACGGTCGACGAGATGCGCGGGAGGCTCCCGCGGCTGTACCATTCGCGGAGGAACTCCTCCCCGGCGAACAGCGGCGGCACGAACGGCTGCAGGAGCCCGTAGCCCGTGACGGCGACGGCGGCTCCGGCCGCGGCGGTGAGCACCGCCTCCACCCCGCGGCGCGACCCGAGCAGGTGCACGCCTACCATGTACAGCGTAACGTAGGCCGCCAGTACGAAGAACCCCTCGTGCCGGCCGGGCGCACCGAAGATCGACAGCCGCGGGTACCCCGACACGACCGTGGCGGCCATCACCGCGAGCAGGTAGCCCCACGCCGCAAGCTCGGCCGGGGTCTCGCGCCAGGGCGCGGGCCGGGAGGCCAGGCGCGAGAGCAGCCAGCCCGCGGCGGCGAGCGCGGCCAGCGCGTACAGCACAAGGGCTTTGACGTGGCTGTAGCCGTCGACGCCCCACGGGGTGACGGCGACCGGGAGCGCCATAGGCACGAGGAGCGCCGCGCCGCGCGCAAGCGCCGCGAGGGAGGCCGCGGTGCGGGCTCCCGTCATCGCGCGGTCAGGGGCGAGGTCCATGCAGCCTCCGCAGCTGTTCCCGCACGGGTGTGAACGCGGGATTGATCGCGGCGACCCTCCGCCAGGCGCGCAGGGCGGCCTCGCGGTTCCCGAGGCGCTCGTGCGCATGGCCGAGCCAGTACAGCGCCTGCCAGTCCGCCGGATCGAGGATCACCGCTTCGCCGAGGTCGCGCGCCGCCTCGGGCAGGCGCCCCGCCTTCAGCTCGAGGAGGCCGACCTGCCGGTGCAGCTCCGACAGATAGGCGTAGGGATAGGCGGCCATCAGGCGCCGGTAGGCGGCGACTGCCTCGTCGACGTGCCCCAGCCGGAACTCCGCCTCGCCCAATCCTTCGTAGGCCGCGGTGGCGCGAGGGGAGATGGCGATCGCCTCGCGGTAAGCCGCCGCCGCCTCCGCGTAGCGCCTGTCTGCCTGCATCGCCGCGCCCCGGCTGTAGGCCGCCCGCGCCAGGGCGTCGACCCGCATCTCCGCGGCGACGTCCCGGCCCCTCCAGAGAAGGGCGAAGGCGGCCAGGCAGCACGCCGCCAGCAGCACGGTGCGCAGCCGGCTGCGGAAGGGCGTCATCGCTGGGCCCGACCCGGCGTCATCGCCCGCTCCTACGAGAAAAGCAGGTGCGGCCAGAGCGTGATGCCGCTGGCCGCACCCGACACATGCTGGATGTGACTCGTGTTACGGAGTCGACTCCAGACCGCCGCCGGGCGTGTACTGGATGTTGGCCCCCTGGTTCGCATCGAAGCAGGGGTCACCCGTACCGCCGTTGACCCAGTTGGTCCGCAGCGTGTAGTCCGTCGCCGGGGTGCCGACAGGCAGGTAGCTGTAGCCCGCCGTACCACCGAACGCAACGCCTGAGCACGGATCCTTGGGCAGCGCCTTGGTGTACGGGCCTACGAAGCCACCGGCCGGCGCGTTTGAAGCAGCCGGCGGATATGCCGCGTAGTCCACGAAGTAGCTCTCCAGGGCTGTCGCGACGTTCTTCAGGTTGCCCTTGCTCGCGGCGACCTGAGACTGTGCGCGCGCCCGCAGGAAGTTCGGGATCAGGATCGCTGCCAGGATGGCGATGATCGCGACGACGATGAGCAGCTCGATCAAGGTAAAGCCGCGCTCGTTGCGGAGTCTGCGCGAGAAGAACTGGAACATGGTGTTGTCCTCCTCCTTCGGATTCGGGATGAAACCTTATCTGCCGCAGGCCGCCGGGCGGCTCAGGGGTCGCCTGGGCCCTTCCCCGCCGGCCTGCTCGAGACCGGTTTCTCCATACTGCTTACCGCCATCTTCCGTACCCCGCCATCCGGAGGTTTAGACCTCCCGGCTAGGGGGTCGGGATCGATGGGACGCCGATCTGGCTGCCGTACGCCAGCGTGTAGACGATGTAGCCGGTCACGCCCGACTGGGTGTACTTGTTGGGACCATCCCACAGCACGTAGCTGTTCCGGCTCGCGTTCACCTGATACCCGTATGGCGCTCCGTCGACCGGTGACACGGGCACCGTCCGGATGTATCCTCCGCTCTGCAGCGTCACCTGCCACCCCGCCATCAGCGGATAGATCTGGTTCTCGTTATAATACATGTCCAGCGAAGCGCCGATGTTGCGCAGATCGAGCTGGGCCGCGGCGAGCAGCGCAGCCGAGCGGGACCGGATGAAGTTGGGGATCAGGATGGCGGCCAGCACGCCCAGGATCGCGATGACGATCAGCAGCTCGATGAGCGTGAATCCGCCCTGTCCGTGACGCCGTCCCACGAATGAGTCCCCGCACCTAGAATCAGCCCCCCAGAGTCCCAGGGGGCTGTCAATCCGGGGTATGCCCGCCCGGGCCCCCCTTTAGGCCGCCGCGCGGGCGCGCGCACGTCTGTCCGCGCGCCGCGGGGGGGTATGAAGGGCTGGGGAAGGAAACGTGCGTTCGAAGAGGAAACAACACCCGACGCTTCACGTCAAGGGAGCGTAAGATGCGCACATCCGTCGCGCTGATCGTCGCCGCTATCATCGTCGCATCATTCGCAGCGCTGGCCGCCGCTCAGGCGCCCCCGCCTCAACCGCAGCCTCAGCAGCCGCAGCCGCCGGCTCCTCCGGGCCAGGTGCAGCCGCAGCAGCCCCAGCAGCCGTCCGCGCCCCCCGGCCCCCGGGCCATCGTCCCCGGACGGGTCCTGGCCGGGGTCCAGGTCGGCGCGCGGGTCGCCTCCGTGGTGGCTCGCTTCGGCCAGCCGTCCCAGATCTTCGACACCGCGCTGGACACCGTGCACGTCTTCAACCGCTTCGGCATCACCGTCTACTCCAAGGGCGGGGTCGTCACCGCCGTGTCGGGCACCAACAGCCTCCTCAAGGTCAGCGACACGCTCGGCGTCGGCCACCGGGTGGAAGACGCCCTGGCGATGTTCGGGCGGGCGTACCGGGAGGGCGAGGTCGAGGGCTTTCCGGGCCTGATCTACGACCGCCAGGGCATCGCCTTCGGCCTGGACGGGCGCGCGGTGGCGGCGATCATCGTCTTTGGGACGGGGAATGCGGCCAACATCTCGGCATTGAACCCCGGCGGGGCTCCGCCGCCGCCGGTCGCCGGCTTCCCCCGCGTGGCGGGCCTGCGGCCCTTCAGCCCCGAAACCAACTTCATGTCGCTGCCGGGCTACCTGCGCTGGCTGATGTTCCAGGCCACCGGGACCTGGATCACCTATCAGGAAGCGGAGCGGGTCGTGCGGGAGCAGCAGGCGGGCGGCGGCTGACCCCTGGCGCCGCACCATCCGGATGGGACGAGGGCCGGTGGACGCCACCGGCCCTCGTCGTGTGCCGCACGCCCCCGAGGGGGGACCGCTACCGGATGTTGGTGACGATCTGGTACAGCGGCATGTAGAAGGCGAGCACGATGAAGCCGACGGTAAAGCCCAGGAACAGGATCAACAGCGGCTCGATGATGGAGGTCAGCTGGGCCAGCGTCGTCTCCACCTCGGCGTCGTAGAAGTCGGCGACCTTCGTCAGCATGTTGTCCAGCGTACCGGTCTCCTCGCCGACCGCGGTCATCTGCACGACCATCGGCGGGAACAACCCGCTGGCCTGCATCGGCAGGGCGATGCTCTCGCCCTCGCGGATGCTGGCCCGGACGTTGTCGATCGCCGTGGCCACGACCTTGTTGTCCACGGCCTTGGCCACGACCTCCAGGGCCTGCATGATCGGCACGCCGCTGGTGATCAGGGTGCCCAGGGTGCGCGAGAAGCGGGAGACCGTGACCTTCCGCATCAGCGAGCCGAAGATCGGGATGCGCAGTTTGAACCGGTCGAAGTTCATCCGCCCCGCCGGGGTGCGCGTGTACATGCGCAGCGCGTAGCCGATCAGCGCGAAGATCCCGAGGAAGACGTACCAGTACCCCGTCAGGGCCTTCGTGAAGGCGATGAGCACCCGCGTGGGCAGCGGCAGCACGAGATCCAGGCCCTCGAAGAAGCCGATGAACTGGGGCAGGATGAAGAACACCAGGAAGAGGATGATGCCGATGGCGAAGATGAAGATCGCCGCCGGGTAGGTCACCGCGGCGCGCACCTTCTGCCGCAGGGACAGGTCCTTCTCGAAGAAGACGGCCACGCGGTTCAGCACGTCGTCGAGGACGCCGCCGACTTCGCCGGCCCGCACCATGTTGACCATCAGGTTGTTGAAGGTCTGAGGGTGCTTGCCGAAGGCATCCGAGAGGGTCATGCCTTCCTCGACGTCCTTGCGCACCTCGCCGACCAGCTGGCGCAGCCGGGCGGATTCGGTCTGCTGCTCCAGGATGGACAGGGTGCGGACCATGGTGAGGCCCGCGTTGACCATCGTCGCGAACTGGCGGGTGAACACCGTCAGCTCGCGCAGCCCGACCTTGCGCAGCCGCCGGAGGCCCTGGCGGAGGTCGACCTTCGGCGCTTCCTTCTCCAGGCTGGTGACGTAGAACCCCATCTCCTGGAGCTTGCCGATGACCATGACCTCGGTGTCGGCCTCGATCGCCCCGGCGACGACACGTCCCGAGGCGTCCCGCGCGCTGTACTTGAAGGTTGCCATGCGCTCACCTCACCGTGGAACCGTCGGTCTTACTGACCGCCCCGCTCGATCATCTTGCGCAGCTCGTCCGGGTAGATCGCCCGGGCCAGCGCGTTCTCCAGCGTGATCAGGCGCCGCGAGTACAGGGCGTACAGCGACTGGTCCATAGTCTGCATCCCGTACTGCGCGCCGGTCTGGATCGCGGTGTGGATCTGGTGCGTCTTGGCCTCGCGGACCAGGTTGCGGATCGCCGGGGTGGCCAGCAGGACCTCGACCGCGGGCACGCGCCCGACTTCCTCGATGGTCGGCCAGTTCGTCGACGACGCGCTCC
>DASUAK010000158.1:0-13341 GCA_035763845.1 bacterium
GCTGGATCTCGACGAGCGGGCGGTGCTGGCCAATCAGGCCATCGAGATGGGAGCCAAGAACGGCATCGTCCCGCCCAGCGGCCCGGTGCTGGCGCCGACGGAGGCCCGCGCCCGCGCGGAGGGACGGCCGCTCGCCGGGGACGAAGGCGCGACGTACGAAGCCGTGCACCGGATCACCATGGCCGGCAGCGCCCCGCTGGTTGCGGCTCCGCCCAACGTGGACAACGTGGTCCCCGCGGGGGACCTCGGCGGCGTCCAGCTGGACCGCGTCTACATCGGCTCCTGCGTCGGGGGCAAGGCCGCCGACCTCCGCGCCGCCGCACGCGTGCTGCGGGGACGGAAGACCCGCGTCCCCCTCCAGATCACACCGGCGACGAAGCGTGTGGTCGAGGAGACCCTGCGCGACGGCACGCTGCAGACGCTGCTCGAAGCGGGGGCCATCCTCCAGGCCGCGGGCTGCGGGGCCTGCGCCGGGCTGCACTCGGGCCTGCTCGGGCCGAAGGAGCGGTGCCTCAGCACGGTGACGCGCAACTTCCCCGGCCGCATGGGCGATCCGACCGCCGAGCTGTATCTGGCGTCGCCGCTGACCGCCGCCGCCTCCGCGGTCGCCGGGCGCATCACCGACCCGAGGGAGTTCCTGTGAGCGGCGTCTACGAAGGGCAGGCCTGGGTCTTCGGCGACCACGTCAGCACGGACCAGATCCTCCCGGGCGCGTACCTCGACCGCCCGATGGAGGAGGTGGGGGCGTACGCGATGGCGGGGCTGGACGCCTCGTTCCCCACGCGCGTCCGCCGGGGAGACTTCGTCGTCGCGGGGCTGAACTTCGGATGCGGCAGCAGCCGGGAGGCGGCGGTGATGGCGCTCAAGCAGGCCGGGGTGGCCGCGGTCGTCGCGCGCTCCGTCGGCCGCATCTTCTTCCGCAACGCGATCAACAACGGCTTCCCCGCGGCGATCGTCGCGGAAACGTCGGGGATCCGGCAGGGGGACCGCCTGCGCCTGGACGTCGGCGGGCGGTCTCTGACCAATCTCCGCACCGGGGAGGCCCTCCCGCTGCAGAGCCTGACCGGCACCTCCCTGGAGATCCTGGAGGCGGGCGGCATCGTGCCCTTCACGCTGGCCCGCCTGGGGCGGTCCCGATGAGCGGCCCGGTCCTGCGCGAGCGGCTGTCGCGGTCCGAGATCCTGGTCGCCCCCGGCGTGCACGACGCCCTCGCCGCGCGGATCGTGGAGCGCGCGGGGTTCGAGGCAGTGTACTTCACCGGAGCCGGCTTCTCGTACACGCACCTGGGAACACCCGATCTCGGATTGGTCAGCCTGAGCGAGACGGTCTGGCGGGTCGCCGCGATCGCGGAGGCCACGCGCCTCCCGGTCATCGCCGACGGGGACACGGGGTACGGGAACGCGCTGAACATCGGCCGGACGGTGCGGGAGTTCGAGCGGGCCGGAGCGGCGGCGATCCAGATCGAGGACCAGACCTTCCCGAAACGCTGCGGCCACCTCACCGGGAAGACGCTGATCGGCGCGGACGAGATGGTCGGGAAGATCAAGGCCGCGGCCGACGCCCGGCGGGATGGGATCCTCATCATCGGCCGCACCGACGCGCGGGGCGTGGAGGGGTACGAGGCCGCCCTCGAGCGCGCGCTGCGCTACAAGGAGGCCGGGGCCGACGTGTTGTTCGTCGAGGCCCCGGAGAGCCGCGCCGAGCTGGAAGCCTACGGCCGGGCGCTGCCCGCGCCGGCGATGGCCAACATGGTGGAGGGCGGTGCGACCCCGCTGCTGGCCGCCCCCGAGCTGCAGGCGATGGGCTACCGGCTGGTGATCTTCCCCGGCGCCGCGGTGCGCGCCAGCGCGGCGGCGATGGTGCGGCTGATGGCCGTGCTGCGCGAGCACGGCACCACCGAGTCCCTGCGCGGCGAGATGCTCACCTTCAAGGAGCTGAACGAGCTCCTCGGGCTGCCCGAGTTTCAGCGGCGCGAGGAGCGCTATCTCAAGGACGTGTAGCGGAGGCGGGGCGATGGCGCGCTACGATCTGGCGATCCTGGGCGGCACCGCGGTGATCCCGTACACGGGGGCGGTGCGCTGCGACATCGGCATCCGGGACGGGAAGATCGCGGCCCTGGCGGACGCGATCGATCCGTCCCAGGCGGGAGACGTTCTCGACGCGCGGGGCCGGCTGATCTTCCCCGGCGCCGTCGATTCCCACTTCCACCTCGGGATCTACCGCTCGATGGCGGAGGACGCCGCCTCAGAGACGCGCTCCGCGGTGGCCGGCGGCGTGACCAGCGTGGTGAGCTACTTCCGCACCGGCCAGCACTATCTCAACAAGAGCGGCCCCTACCGGGAGATCTTCCCCGAGGTGCTCCGCCTGACGGAGGGTCGCGCGCACACCGACTACGGCTTCCACATCGCGATCATGACCAGCGCTCAGCTCGAGGAGGTGGACTGGCTGGTGCGCGCCCAGGGTGTGGCCTCGTTCAAGTACTACATGTTCTACAAGGGCCTCAACCTGACCGGCGACTCCACACGCGGCGGCGACTACACGATGTCCGACAGCTACGATCTCGGCCACCTCTACCTGTTCATGCAGCAGGTGGCCGCGGCGTCGCAGCGCTACGGCAGCGCGGGGCGCATCTCGCTGTCGCTGCACTGCGAGCACGCGGAGCTGATCCGCGTCTTCATCGAGCAGGTGAAGCGCTCCGCGCTCACGGGGTTGGAAGCCTACCACCAGGCGCGCCCGCCGCTGACCGAGCGGCTGTCCATGGCCGAAGCGGTCATCCTCGCCGACGCCTCGCGCTGCCCGGTGAACCTGCTCCACCTCAGCAGCCGCGACGCGGTCACCGCGGCCGGGGAGGCGAAGCGGGACTATCCGCACCTGGACGTCCGCCTCGAGACGACGCTGCACCACCTGGCGCTGACGTATGCCACCGCCGGCGGCATGGTGGGCAAAGTGAATCCCCCCATCCGCACCGAGGACGACCGCCGGGCGCTGTGGGAGGCGGTGCTGGACGGGCGGATCGACACCGTGGTCAGCGACCACGCCTGCTGCTTCGAGGAGCAGAAGGGCGAGGATCTCTGGAAAGCTCTGCCGGGGTTCGGGGGCACCGCGCTGCTGTATCCGTACCTCATCTCCGAGGGCCACCACCGCCGCGGCCTGCCGCTGGCGCGGATCGCGGAGCTGGCCAGCGCGAACTCCGCCCGGGCCTTCGCGCTCTATCCCCGCAAGGGCACCATCGCGCCGGGGAGCGACGCGGATCTGGCCGTGGTCGACCCCGACCGCGAGGTGGCGGTGGCGCCGGAGGTGCTGCTGTCCGCCCAGGACTTCACACCCTTCGCGGGGATGAAGGTCCGCGGATGGCCCACCCACACGATCCTGCGGGGCCGGATCGTCTTTGCGAACGGGACGGTGACGGGCACGCCGTCCGGACGGTATCTCCGGCGGCCGGTGGGGATGCACGCCGGAGAGCCGGCGCGTGCCGGCTAGCGCACTGGGGAGGCAACGACAAAGGGGGATGGCGATGAGTCGCTTGGTAACGGCTGTGCTGGCTGTGGCCCTGGCCGCGGGGATGCTCGCCACCGCCGCGGGGGCGCCCGCAGTGACGCCGAAGCGGGGAGGGACGCTGAACGCCACGTTCAGCTCCGATCCCGCCCACTTCGACCCGCACCGGGGCACGACGGCGCAGAACTTCGTGCCGCTGGTCTACAACGGGCTCGTGCGCTTCAAGACCGGGACCCAGGTCCGGGTGGACGAGTTCGTGATCGAGCCCGACCTCGCGGAGCGGTGGGAGATCTCCCGGGACGGCCTGGTGTATACGTTCCGGCTGCGCCGCGGCGTCCGCTTCCACGACAAGCCGCCGGTGAACGGGCGGGAGATGGACTCCGCGGACGTCGTGTGGAGCATTCAACGCATGCTCGAGGACACTCCGGAGAACATCAAACGGGACTTGTTCGCGGTCATCAAGTCGGCGGAGGCTGTGGACCGCTATACGGTCCGGATCACTCTCGCCGAACCCTTTGCACCGCTCCTCGACAACCTCGCCACCGTCTTCGCCTCGATCGTCCCGAAGGCGGACATCGACTACAAGCAGGTGTCGATCGGCACCGGCCCGTTCATGCTGGACTCGTTCACGCGCGGCACCCGCTACGTCTACAAGCGGCACGCCGACTACTTCGAGCGGGGGCAGCCCTACCTGGACGAGATCGTGATCCACATCCTGCGCGACTTCGCCACCCGCGCCGCGGCGCTGCGCGCCAGCCGGATCGACGTCGTGGACCTGCTGCCGTACGGGCAGGCCCTGCCGATCATCCGGGAGGGCACGCTGGCCTGGGAGCGCTACCAGGGCATCTTCAGCGTCCACCTGCGATTGAACGGCGCCAAGCCGCCCCTCGACAACGAGAAGGTGCGTCAGGCCCTGTCCCTGGCCCTCAACCGGCAGGCCATCGCCATCGCCCTCGGCGGCGGCGAAGGCGTCGTGAACGGGCCCGTCCCCACGGGACTGGGCAAGTGGGCGATGGACTGGCGGAAGCTGCCATACTTCACCCGGGACGTCAACAAGGCCCGGCAGATCCTGCGCGAGGCCGGCTTCCCAAACGGCTTCACCATCGAGGGCGTCGGCGGGGCCAGCCCCGACAACCGGCGCGTCATCATGGAGGCGATCAAGGCGCAGTGGGCGCAGATCGGGGTGACCTTCAACTTCCGGCTGGTGGACACGGCGTCCGTGCAGCGGATCCGCTTCCAGAAAGACTTCACGATCCTGGCCGACAACTTCACGTTGAGCAGCGACCCGGACAGCTACCTGTTCCTGGAGTACCACAGCACGAGCAGCGGCAACGTCGGGAACTACGCCGACCGCGAGGTCGACCGGCTGCTCGAAGCGCAGCGGCGCGAGCTCGATCCGGCGAAGCGCGTGGCCCTGGTCCATCAGGCGCAGGCGCTCATCGCCCAGAAGGGGTGGATCATCACCACGGGCGATCCGATCTACGTCAGCCTGGCCTGGCCGTACGTGAAGGGGTTCCGGCACAACAACATCAACCAGTACCTGCCGCTGAAGAACGTGTGGCTGGACAAATAGCCCGATGCGGCAGTTCCTCCTCCGGCGGCTGATCCTCGGCGGCGCGGCCCTGCTCGGGCTGTCGCTGCTGGCCTTCGGCCTGGTCCGCATCATCCCGGGGGATGCGGTGATGGCCCAGCTCGCCGAGTCGGGAAACGTCAGCGACCTGGCCGCGGCGCGCGCCCAGCTGGGGCTGGACCGGCCCTTCGCCGTCCAGTACGTCACCTGGCTGGGCGGCGTCGTGCGCGGGGATCTCGGCACCTCCTTCTGGTCGAAGCGGCCGGTGATGGAAGACCTGCTGGCCGCCCTGCCGGTGAGCGTGGAGCTCGCGGTCATCGCGATGCTGCTGTCCATGCTCGTCGCTCTGCCGCTGGGCGCGGCGGCCGCCTCGCACCGGGGCGGGGGCGTGGACCTGGGGGCGCGGCTGCTCAGCTTCGGCGGGCTCTCCGTGCCCCACTTCTGGATCGCCACGCTGGTGCTGCTCTACGGCTCGATCTGGTTCCGCTGGGTCCCCCCGCTGGGGTACGTCCCGCCCGGCGAGTCGCTCACACAGAACCTCGAGCAGTTCATGATCCCCGCGGCCATTCTTGGCCTGCACCTGTCCGCGCGCAGCCTGCGGCTGGTGCGCTCGTCGCTGCTGGAGGCGCTGCAGGAGGATTACATCCGGACGGCCTGGGCCAAGGGGCTGCGCGGCGGGCGGGTGCTGTGGGGGCACGCCCTGCGCAACGCGCTGATCCCCATCCTGACCATCCTGGGCGGGCAGTTCACCTACCTGCTCAGCGGGAGCGTGATCATCGAGGACATCTTCTCGCTGAGCGGGATCGGGCGGTACGTCGTGGAGTCGATCACCCACCGCGACTACCCCGCGGTGCAGGGGGCGATCCTCTTCACGGGGCTCGTCGTCATCGGCGTGAACCTGGCCATCGACCTGGCCTACGCGTGGGCCGATCCGAGGATCCGGTACCAGTGATGAGCGGAGGGAGCGCGGAGACGGTGCTTCCCGCCGGGGCAAGCCGCCCGGCCCCGCGCCGGTCGGGGTCCGTTGCCCTCGGGCGGTTTGCCCGCCGCCATCCCGCGGGGGCGGTCGCCGCGCTCGTCCTCGGGGCGGTCCTGTTCGCCTCCGCGTTCGCCGCGCCGATCAGCCCGCACGATCCGTACGCCCAGGACTACGAGGCCATGATGCGCGCCCCCGGAGGCCGCTATCCGCTCGGCACGGACTACCTCGGCCGGGACATCCTCTCGCGCACCCTGTACGGCGGCCGGACCTCGCTGCTGATCAGCATCGCGGCGATCGCCGCGGGCACCGCCGCCGGCACCGTGATCGGCCTGCTGTCGGGCTTCTACGGCGGCTGGCTCGACGGGATCGTGCAGCGGGTCGTGGACGTGATGCAGGCCCTGCCCTCGATCATCCTGGCGCTGGCTCTGATGGCGGTGCTGGGACCCCGCACCGAGAACGTCGTCGTGGCCATCGCCACGATCATCGTGCCGGGACTCGCCCGCATCGTGCGCGGGACCGTGCTGCAGCTGCGCGAGCAGCAGTTCGTCGAGGCGGCGCGGGCGCTGGGCGGCTCGGACGGCCGGGTGCTGCGGCGCCACATCCTGCCCAATACGATGGCCCCGATCATCGTGATCGCCACGAACGCCCTGTCCGGGGCGATCCTCATCGAGGCCTCGCTCGGCTTCCTCGGACTGGGCACGCAGCTGCCGGTGCCGTCCTGGGGCAACATGCTGAGCGAAGAGGCCCGCCGCTACTTCGAGCAGGCGCCGTGGATGGCGCTGCCCCCCGGCATCGCCCTGAGCCTCACCGTGCTCGCCGTCAACTTCCTGGGGGACGCCCTGCGCGACACCCTCGATCCGCGCCTGCGGAGGGCCCAGGGATGATCGACGACGTCCTGGCCGTGCACCGGGCGCGTCTGTCCGCCTCGATCGAGCAGCTGGCCGCTCTGTGCCGCATCCCCTCCGTCGGCGGGGACGAAGGGGCGATGGAGGCGGCGGTGCGGTGGATCATCGCCGCGATGCGCGAGGCGGGGATCGCCGCCGAGGCGCTGCCGGGGGAAGGCAACCATCCCTACATCGTCGGGGAGACGCGGGGGGCGGGCCCCCGCAGCCTGCTGTTCTTCAACCACTACGACATCGCGAACTACACGAACCCGGTGCGGGAGGAGCCGGGCGGGCGGCCGCCGTTCTCGGGGGCGGTCGAAGACGGCAGGATCTACGGCCGCGGGGTGGCCGACGACAAGGCCACGCTGCTGTCGCGCATCCACGCCGTCCGGACGTGGCGCGAGGCGCGGGGCGGGCCGCCCTGCACGGTGCGGTTTCTCTTCGAAGGCAAGCGCACGCTCGCCACCGGTGCGCTGGCGCGCTTCCTCGACCGCCACAGCCACCGCGTGCGGGCGGACGCCTGCTGCTGGGAGGCGGGGTCGAAGGACGAGTCCGACCGGCCGCTCATCACGCTGGGGCACAAGGGCCAGCTCTTCGTCGAGCTCCGCTGCCGCACCGCGAACGCGGACTACCCCTCGCGTCTGACCGCGCTGCCCAACGCCGCGTGGCGGCTGACCTGGGCGCTGGCCTCGATCAAGGGGCCGGACGAGCGGGTGGCGCTGCCCGGATTCTACGACGCGGTCCGGCCCATCACGGAAGCGGAGGAACGCGCCTTCTACCGGCGGCTCGCCGCGGATGCGGAGGGTCTCAGGGCGCGCACCGGGGTCCGCGGCTTCGTCCGGCGACTGGCCGGGCCGGAGGTGATGCGCTTCGTGTACTCCGAGCCCACGGCCACGATCTGCGGAGTGAGCGCGGGCCACACCGGTCCCGGACACAAGCTGGTCACGCCGGGCCAGGCGCGCGCCCATCTCGAGCTGCGGCTCGTGCCCGACCAGGATCCGGACCGCATCCTGGCCTCGCTGCGCGCGCACCTCGACGCCCATGGATTCGACGATGTCGAGGTGGAGGTGCTGGGGGCCAACCCGCCCTACAGCCTGCGCCGCGACCATCCGCTGGTCGACGTGGTGGCGGAGGCCGCCCGCGCGACCTACGACGTCGACCCGGTGATCGTGCCCTTCGCCACCGGCATGGGCTCGCGCTACCTGTTCCGAAAGCACACCCCGATGCCCATCGTGGGATTCGCGGTCGGCTACGCGGGCTCACAGCTGGAGACCAACGACGAGCACGTGCGCGTCCGCGACTACGAGGAGGGGATGCGCCACATCCTGCACCTCCTGGCGCGGGCGGACCGCATCCCTGCCCTGGAGGCCGCATGACGACGCTGCTGGAGCCGGTCGACGCCTACGTCGCCGAGCACCGGGATCGCTGGCTGGCGGAGCTGATCGAGTTCTGCCGCTATCCGAGCGTGGCCGGCTACCCCGACGCGATGCACGCGGCGGCGGACTGGCTCGTCCGCCGGCTCATCGCCGCGGGACTCTCCGCGCGGCTGCTGCCGAACCCGGCCGGCTTTCCCACGGTGTTCGCCGAGCGGGCAGGGCGGTCGCCCCGCACCCTGCTGTTCTTCAACCACTACGACATCGCCGCGTACACCAACCCGCTGGTCGCGAGCGGGGGCACCCTGCCGGCGGCGATGCGCGACGGGCGCATCTACAACCGCGGCGTGGCCGACGACAAGGGGTGCTGCTTCTCCCGCATCGCGGCCGTGGAGGCGGTGCTGCGCGCCGCCGGCGAGCTGCCGGTCGGCGTCAAGTTCCTGATCTTCGGCAAACGCAAGCCCAACGACGAGGTGCTGGACGACGTCCTGGCCCGCTACCCCCAGGAGACGGCCAGCGACGGGGTCGTGTGGGAAACGGGGGCGAAGGACGACCGCGAGCGGCCCACCGCCTCGCTGGGCGCGAAAGGGTACGTGTACCTTGAGCTCCACGCAGCAGCCCTGCGGAGCCCGCAGCCTTCGCGCTTCAGTATCCTGCCGAACCCCGCCTGGGACCTGGTCTGGGCGCTCGGCACCCTGAAGGATGCGCGGGAGCGCGTCCTCGTCGAAGGCTTCTACGACGGCGTGATGCCGCCGTCGGCGGAAGACCTCGCCGCCGTGGACGACTTCGGGGCCTCGGTGGGCGCGGAGATGCTCGCGCGCACGGGCGCCCGGAGCTTCCTCCTGGGCGAGACCGGTCCCGCCGCGGCGCGCCGCTGGTTCTTCGAGCCGTCCTGCACGATCTGCGGCATCGACGCGGGCTACAGGGGCGAGGGGGAACGGCTCGTCATCCCGGCCGAAGCTTCCGCCAAGGTGGAGTTCCGGCTGGTCGCGCGCCAGGATCCGGCCGACATCGCCCGCAAGGTGCGCGCCCACCTCGACCGCGGCGGGTTCGCGCGGATCGAGATGGACGTGCTCTCGCAGACCGCGCCGTACCGCACGGCGGCCTCCGATCCGCTGGTGCGCGCGGCGCAGCGGGCGGCGCGCGCCGTCTACGGCCGGGAGCTGGTCCTTCGCCCGACCTCCATCGGGATGAGCCCGAAGTACAAGTTCGCGCCGCGCCCGACCGTGGGGGTGGGCGTGGAGTACGCCGGATCGCAGCTGGAGGAGCCCGACGAGCACATCCGCATCGCCGACTGGATCGAGGGCACGAAGATGATCGCCGCCCTGATGGAGGAGTACGCCCGGTGATCGTGCGCAGGGTGGAGGGTCCGGACGGCGCCAGGCTGCTCCTCGTCCGGCAGCTGGATCATTCGGCCCTGTCGGGCGCATTCGTGCGGCAGTGGGGACGCCCGCCGTTCAGCCCGCCGTCGCCGCTGGAGCCGGTGATGCTCGCCGCCGCGCAGCACGACGAGGGGTGGCGCGATCAGGACAGCCGGCCGCTCTACGACGAGCAGGCGAAGGGGCCGGCCAACTTCCGCGGCCTCGACGTGCGCGCTCACATCCCGTTCTACCGGGAGGGCATCCGCCGCATCGTGGAGCTGGATCCGTACGCCGGCCTGCTCGTGAGCATGCACGGCTCGGGCATCTATCAGGGGCGGTACGGGGCCGGGCCGATCCGGATGACCACGCAGACGGAGGAGGTCCGCTCGGTGATGGACGCCTTCGTCGAGGAGCAGGAGGCGCTGCAGGCCTCGCTCAAGCGGCGCCTCTGGGGATCGGCCGGCCGGCGCCGCCGCTTCGAGGCGGCGGTCTGGTTCCACTACGAGCTGCTGCAGGTGTGGGACCTGCTCTCGCTGTTCGTCTGCGTCGACCGCGACCGCACCCCCGTGCAGACGATCGCGCCGGTGCCGACCCGCCTCGACGGGGAGGACGTCGCGCTCGAGGTCGCTTCTTCCGGCGACGTGGTGCGCGTGCGCCCGTGGCCGTTCACGGTAGATACCCTGGACGCAGCCGTTCCCGCGCGGGCCATCCCCGACCGCACGTATGCGCGGCAGGAGGACGTGCGGCGCGCGATGGAGGAGGCGAGCGAGGTGAGGATGCCGTGCCGCCTCATCCCGGGATGACCTACGTCGGCCGGTCCGTGCCGCTCCTCGACGGGGAGCAGATCGTCACGGGGCAGGCCCGCTTCGTCGCCGACCTGATCGTCCCCGGTATGCTGCACCTGGCCGTCGTCCGCAGCCCGCATGCCCACGCCCGCATCACGGGAGTGGACGTCACCGCGGCCGCGGTCCATCCCGGGGTCGCGCTCACGATCACGGGGGACGAGGCGGCACGGCACGTCCGGCAGATCCCCCACCGCGTCGACCCGGCGATCTCGGGCGGCCGCCATGCCGACGTCCGGCCGCTCGCGGTCGGAAAGGTCATCTACGCCGGTCAGCCGGTGGCCGCGGTCCTCGGCGAGAGCCGCGAGGCCGCGAAGGCCGCCGCGGCCCTGATCCGCGTGACGTATGATGCGCTGCCGGCCGTGCTCGACGGGGAGGCGGCGCTCGGCGCGGAGTCTCCGCGCATCGTCGAAGAGTGGCCGGACAACGTGCTGCACCGGGGCCGCATCGCGCGCGGGGACCTCCGGGCGGCGTTCGACGCGGCGGCCGGGCGCGTGGCGGCGACGATCCGCCTGCACCGGTACTCGACGCAGCCGATCGAGACGCGCGCCTACCTCGCCGCGCACAGCGACACCGACGACCTGCTCACGCTCTACGCCACCTCGCAGAACCCGCACCAGCTGCGCCACCAGCTGGCCGGCGCGCTCGGCCGGCCCGAGAACCGGATCCGGGTCATCGTGCCGCGCCTGGGCGGAGCGTTCGGGCTGAAGATGATCGGTCATCCCGAGGAGTCGCTCGTCTGCCTGCTCGCCCTGCGCACCGGGCGGCCGGTGAAGTGGGTCGAGGAGCGCGAGGAGTGCCTGATCATCACGGGGCGGGAGCAGGTGCACCATGTCGAGGCGGCCTTCGCCGCCGGCGGCCGCGTCACCGCGCTGCGCGACCGCTTCGTCGCCAACGTCGGCGCGCCGTACGCCACGCCGGGGTGGGGCATGGCCCCGCTCACCGCGGCCACGATCCCCTGCGGCTACGCCATCCAGGACGTGGAGATCGAGTACACGCTCGCGGTCACCAACAAGGGGCCCTGGACGGCCTCGCGCGGCTATGGAAAGGAAGCCGCCAACATCGTCATGGAGCGGGTGATGGACCTTGTCGCGCAGGCCCTCGGGATGGACCCCGCGGAGGTGCGCGCGCGCAACCTGGTCCCTGCCTCCGCCATGCCCTACCGGACCGCGACAGGACTGGAGATCGACAGCGGCGACTACGCGGCCACGCTGGACCGGGTGCTCGATCTCGGGGGCTACGCGCGGTGGCGCGAGGAGCGGTCACGCGCCCGCGCGGCGGGTCGCCTCCTGGGTGTGGGCATCGCCTGCGAGCTGACGCCGGAGGGCGGGAGCCTGCCGCGGTCCCTCGTCGCCGGGTACGACACCGCGACCGTGCGCGTCGATCCCTCCGGACAGGTCACCGTGCTCACCGGGGTGACGTCCCCGGGCGGTGGCAACGAGACCGGTATCGCGCAGATCGTGGCCGACAGGCTCGGCGTCACACCGGCGGCGATCCGCGTCGTCCAGGGCGACACCGACCGCTGCCCGTACGGCTTCGGCAACTACAGCGGGCGCAGCATGATCGCCGGCGGCGGGGCGGCGGCGCTCGCCGCCGAGGACGTCCGCGGGAAGATGGTCAGCGTGGCCGGAGCGATGCTGTCCGTGAAGCCGGGGTCGGTGGAGATGGCGGAGGGCCGGCTCTCCGTCCGCGGCGATCCGGCCCGGTCGCTCGCCTTCGCCGAGGTGGCGTACGCCGCGTACACGCGCACCTACGAGCTGGGCGCGGCGGCCGAGCCGCCCCTCGAGGCGACGCGCACCTACCGGCCCCCCAACATCAGGCACACCCCGGACGAGCACGGCCGCGTCAATCCCTACCCGACGTACTCGAACGCCGCGTACCTCGTGGTGGTGGAGGTCGACCGGCGCACCGGCGTGGTCAGCGTGCTGCACGTCGCCGCCGCCCACGACTGCGGGGTGGCCATCAACCCGGCCCTCGTCGACGGCCAGCTGCGCGGGGCGATGGCGATGGGGATCGGCGCGGCCCTGGGCGAGGAGGTGCGCTACGGGCCCGACGGCGCGCGCCTGACCACCTCGTTCCGCGACTACGTGATGCCGCGCGCGGGCGATCTGCCCCCGATGGTCATCACGCATCTCTCGACGCCCAGTCCCCACACGCTGCTCGGCAACAAGGGCGGGGGAGAGGCCGGGGTGGGAGGGGCCGCCGCCGCGGTCATGAACGCCGTGGCCGATGCGCTCGCGCCGCTCGGCGCGGAGGTCCTCGAGCTGCCGCTCACCCCTCCGGCGCTGTGGCGGAAGATCACGGAGGCCACGTCGTGAGCCTCACTTCCTACGCGGCGCCGCGCTCCCTGGACGAGGCGCTGCGGGCGCTCGGCGAGCTGGGCGATGCGGCCACTGTCGTGGCCGGCGGTCAGGACGTCGTGCCGCTGATGAACCAGGGGCGCCTGGCTCCGTCCCATCTGCTCGACATCTCCCGCCTTGCGCCGCTCGCCTCCGTGACCTCCACCGGCGGGCGGGGAGGTACGCTCCGGATCGGCTCGCTGGTGACCCACGCCGCCCTCGCGCGCGATCCCGCCGTCCGGGAAGCGGTCCCGCTCCTGGCGGAGGCGGCCGAGCAGATCGGCGGAGGCCTGCAGGTGCGCAACCGCGGGACGATCGGCGGCGCCGCGGCCGCGGCCAATCCCGCGTACGATCTGCCCGCGTGCCTCGCGGCGCTCGATGCCGTCTGCATCCTGGGCAGCCTGCGGGAGACGCGGCGGGTGCCGGCCCGCTCGTTCTTCCTGGGCGCCGGCCGCACGGCGCGGCGTGCGAACGAGCTGCTGCTGGGCTTCGACATCC
>DASUAK010000159.1:0-7675 GCA_035763845.1 bacterium
CATAACCGGCTTGGAAGGCCGGAGCTCTACCATTGAGCTATCCCCGCACAGAAGATGGTGGGCGGGGAAGGATTCGAACCTCCGAAGGCGCAGGGCCAGCTGATCTACAGTCAGCCGCGTTTGGCCGCTTCGCTACCCGCCCAGGACCGTACGAATTATAGCGTGAATCGGGCGGTAGGGTCCACCCTCACGCCTGCCGGGAGCCCGGGATCGAAGCGGGACCCGGGTTCGTGATTCCCGCCAGGGCGCCCTGCCCTGCTGGACGAAGGAAGTAGACCACCGATGCAGACCGCAGCCACCGGCGCGCAGCACATGGATCTCTGGCGGGACCACTGGCAGGACGAGGGCGACGCGGCCTTCCTCTACCGGCGCATCGCCGCCGCGGAGCCCGACAGAGAGCGTGCGCAGGTGTACCTCGACCTGGCCGATGTCGAGGACCAGCACGTCGCGCGGTGGGAGGCGGTGCTGCGCGGCGCGGGCATCCGCGTGCCCCCGCACCGCCCGAGCCTCCGCGCCCGGATCATGATCCTCGTCGGCCGCTTCCTCGGATGGCGGCTGCTCGCCGGTCTCCTCCTCGCGGAGGAAGGGCGCGAGACCAAAGGCTACCTGCGCGGCGCCCAGCTGTACGCCCCCGAGGCGTCGCGCGCCGCGGCCGACCTGGCCAAGGAATCGGCGGAGCATGCCGAACGGCTGGGCGCGCTGCTCGGGGTCGAGGGCGAGCCGTGGCACCGCATCGAGTCGGGCGGCTTCCTGCGCAACGCGGTGTACGGCTTCAACGACGGCCTGACGGCCAACTTCGGCCTGGTCATGGGCGTGCTCGGCGCCGACGTTCCCCACCACATCATCCTCGTCTCCGGCGTCGCGGGACTCTTCGCCGACGCGCTCTCCATGGGCAGCAGCGGCTTCCTCGCCGCCAAGAGCGAGCAGGAGGTGCAGACCCACGAGATCGCGGTGGAGCGCGAGGAGCTGCGGCTGATGCCCGACCTGGAGGAGGCGGAGCTGGCCGTGCTCTACCGGACGCGCGGGATGGGCGCGGAAGCGGCGCAGCAGGCCGCGGCGGAGGTCATGCGCAATCCGGAGCGGGCCCTGGCGGAGCAGACGCAGATGGAGCTCGGCATCACCGCCAGCGCGATGTCGCCGCTGCGCGAGGGGTGGATCACCGGGCTGGCCACCGCGGTCGGAGCCTTCATCCCGGTGTTCCCCTTCCTGCTGATGGAGGGCACCCCCGCGGTGGTGACGTCGTTCATCATCAGCATGTTCTCCCACTTCGGGGTGGGCGCCGCGCGCTCGGTCTTCACCGGCCGCGGCGCGTTCCGCTCGGGACTGGACATGTTCATCGTCGGCCTGGGCATCGCCGGCATCGGCTACCTCGTCGGGGAATGGATCTCACGCGTGCTGTAGCCCCGGCGTCTTGCGCGGCGGGGGCGCCTGGTGAGAAACTAACTGTCGTGACCACGCTCGTCACGCCGTCCATCCGCCCGTTCCAGGAGCAGGACTACCCGGCGGTCCTGGCCGTGTGGAACGCGGTGTACGCCGACTATCCCTGGTCGGTGGAGGCCGCGCGGCACGAGGATTCCCGGTACGACGGTACGCGGCTGCACCTCCGCCGCTTCGTCGCCGAAGCCGAGGACGCGGTGGTCGGCGTCACCGAGTTCCACCACGTCGCCAACATGTACCATCCGCACAAGTTCTGGACCGGCCTGGACGTGCATCCCGCCTGGCAGGGACGGGGGATCGGCTCCGCGCTCTACGACAGGCTGCTGCGGGAGCTCGTGCCCTACCGCCCGCAGGTGCTGTGGGTGAACGTCCGCGAGACCTTCCGGCGCAGCCTGCCGTTCGCCGGGCACCGCGGCTTCCGGGAGGTCCGGCGGGCCTGGGAGTCGCGGCTCGACGTGAACCGGTTCGACCCCGTGCCCTTCCGGGCGGATGCCGACCGCGGCAGCCGCGGCCTCGCGATCGTCACCGTCGCCTCCGAGCAGACCGGCGATGCCGAGTGGCTGCAGAAGCTCTACGAGCTGCACACCGAGGTCGCCGCCGACATCCCGCAGCCGGAGCCGTACACGCCGATGACGATCGAGGAGTTCCGCCGGCGGTGGTTCGAGAACCACCCCGAGTACCTGCCGGAAGGGCACTTCCTGGCCAAGCACGAGGGCCGGTACGTCGCGGAGAGCAACCTGTTCCGCAGCGCCGAGCTCGACGACGTGCTCTACCAGGGCATCACCGGCACGCGGCGGGCCTACCGCGGCCGCGGAGTGGCCCTCGCCCTCAAGCTGCACACCATCGCGTACGCCCGGGCCCGCGGCAAGCGCGAGATCCGCACCTGGAACGACACGCTCAACGCGCCGATGCTGGCGATCAACACGCGGCTCGGGTTCGTGCGGCAGCCGGCCTGGATCACCTTCGAGAAGACCTTCTGATGGCCAAAGCTGCCACCGCGGTGCGCGAAGATCCCTGGGAGATGGCCCTGCGGCAGTTCAACCGCGCCGCGGACCACCTGACCCTCAAGCGCGGCATCCGCGACTACCTGGTGTTCCCGCACCGCGAGCTCACCGTGAACTTTCCCGTGCAGATGGACGACGGCTCGGTGCGCATCTTCACCGGCTACCGCGTCCACCACAGTACGGTGCTCGGGCCGACGAAGGGCGGCATCCGCTACGCGCCGCAGGTGGACCTGAACGAGGTCCGCGCCCTGGCGATGTGGATGAGCTGGAAGTGCGCGCTGATGCACCTGCCCTACGGGGGCGCCAAGGGGGGCGTGGCCGTCGATCCCCTCGCCCTCTCCCGCACCGAGCTGGAGCGGCTCACCCGCCGGTTCGCCACCGAGATCAGCGTGGTGATGGGGCCGCAGAGCGACATCCCCGCTCCCGACGTGGGCACCAACGAGCAGATCATGGCCTGGATCATGGACACCTACAGCATGCACCGCGGCCACTCCGTGCCGGCCGTCGTCACCGGCAAGCCGGTCAGCATCGGCGGCTCGGCCGGACGCCGCGAGGCGACGGGACGGGGTGTGATGATCACCACGCGGGAAGCGGCAGCTCACCGGGGGATGTCGCTGCAGGGCGCCTCCGTCGTCGTGCAGGGCTTCGGGAACGTGGGCTCGGTCACCGCCTACCTGCTCGCGGAGCAGGGCTGCCGGATCGTCGGGCTGAGCGACATCTACGGGGCCATCCACAACCCCAGGGGGCTCGATGCACGGGCGGTGCTGGCCCACGTGAAGCAGACCGGCAAGGTCGAAGGCTTCCCGGGCGCCGAGGCGGTGAGCAACACCCAGCTGCTCGAGCTGCCCTGCGACATCCTGGTGCCGGCGGCGATCGAAGGCCAGATCACCCGCGCGAACGCCGCGCGCATCCGGGCGAAGATCATCGTCGAGGGCGCGAACGGACCCACCACGCCGGACGCGGACGACATCCTCAACGACCGCGGCGTCTACGTCGTCCCCGACATCCTGGCCAACGCCGGCGGCGTGGTGGTCTCCTACTTCGAGTGGGTGCAGGACCTCAGCTCCCTGTTCTGGAGCGAGGAGGAGATCAACGCCCGGCTCGAGCCGATCATGGTCCAGGCGTTCAACGGGGTCGTGCGGCTGGCCGCCGACCGCGAGGTCGATCTGCGCACGGCCGCCCTGATCTACGCCGTCCGCCGGGTGGCGGACGCCCTGCTGATCCGCGGGATCTATCCCTAGCCCGGTCCGGGCTGGAACACCACCTTGAAGGCGCGGCTCTGCGCCTTGCCCATCGCCGCCCCCAGCGCCTCCCGGTACCGTTCGAGCGGGAAGCGGTGGGTGACGAGCGTTTCCAGATTCGCGCGCCCGGCGGCCAGCCACGCCAGCGCGATCTCCATCGTCCGCGCCCGCCGGCCCTGCCAGGCCTCCCAGCGGTAGATGTAGCTGCCCGTGACCTGCAGCTCTTTCAGCCATACCGGCGTCCAGTCCACGCCGGAGACGACCGAGGCCAGGCCGAGGACGACGACGCGGCCCCCGGGACGGGTCAGCCGCAGGCTGTCGTCGAGACTGCGCGAGGTGCCGACGCACTCGATGGTCAGATCGGCCCCGCCGAGCAGCACGCGCTTGCCCATCATCGGCCGCCGCAGCCGCCCGCCCGTGAGCTCGGCCACTTCCGGGTAATGGCCGTCCCCCCGGCCGAGCACCACGACGTGGTCCGCTCCCAGGCGCGCGGCCATCTCGCCCTGGAACGCGTGCTTCACCAGGGCGATGATGCGCGAGGCGCTGCCCGCGGCGCGGAGGGCGGTGACGGCGCACTGCCCGATCACCCCGCCGCCGACCACCAGGACGCGGTCGCCGGAGGCGGTCGGATAGGTCACCGCGGGATGCGCCGCGCAGGCCAGCGGCTCGGCCATGAGCGCGCCCTCGTCGCTCAGCCCGTCGGGCACGGGGAAGAGCTGCGAGCGGTGAGCCAGGAAGCTGCGCGCCCAGCTCCCGCCGGTGTCCCGGCAGGCGCCGATCATCAAGCCGGCGCTGACGTGGCCCTCGGTGACCCGCAGGCAGAGGTTGTAGTTGCCGGCCGCGCAGTTCGGGCAGGGCTCGACGCCGCGCGCCGCGCAGGGCAGCGTGGGCTCCACCGTCACCCGGGCGCCCACCGCGCTGCCGGAGGCGGAGCCCGCCTCCACGATCGTGCCGACGTTCTCGTGACCGAGGACGAACGGGAAGGAGGTCAGCGCGGACAGCGCGGGGCTGCTGTCCAGCTGGATGGTGTGCAGGTCGCTGCCGCAGATGCCGCCCAGGCGCACCGCCACGCGCACCCAGTCGGGCCCGGGCAGCGGAGGCTCGGGCACCTCGCGCAGCTGCAGGGGGGCGAAGCGTCCCCAGACGGCGTCCCGGCGCAGACGGCCGAGCGCCCTCGTGGCGAGATAGCGCGGGATGGTGGGATCGAAGGTGAGAGCCTTCAAGACATGGGGACCTGCCGGATGAACCCCCGCTCCAGGCGGTTGAAGATGTCATCCAGCGTCGGTCCCGTGATGGTCAGGCCGTGGTTCTTCAGCCCGACCACCGCCTGCCCCGGATCGGGGGCCTTCCGCACGACGTCGGCCACCGACTGCGCGAGCTGGATCGTGCCGCACGGGTAGTTGATCGTGGTGGACTTGATGTCCGACATCCAGGCGTGGACGTGCACGATCGCGCCCACCTGGGGGTGCTCGGTGTAGATCATCCAATGCTCGATCGCGTCGACGGACACGCGCCGCGGGGTGACGGAGGGCGGAACGCTCAACAGCATCACGTTGCGCTCCGCGTCGAACCCCTTCACCATGAGGATGTCGCGCCCCACGGTCTGCATGTTCGACTTGTCGACGCCGCTGGCGCTCATCCAGAAGCGCCGGGCGTCCTTGCGCGCGCTGAGGTTCCCGTAGCTCAGCCCGCCGATCCCGTAGAGGCGCTCGATGTGGCGCAGGTCGCGCGCATCGACCATCTCCTGGATCGGGAAGGGCGCGGGCAGCAGATCCAGGGCGTCCAGCCGCCGGCCGGCCTCGCCCAGCTGCTTGGTCAGCTCGTCCCCCTCCCACAACGGCCGCTCGAGGTCGGGGTGGAACTCGTTGTCGATGACCAGCTGCGATTCCGCCAGGGGATCGAGCCGCTCGAACAGATACTCGAAGTAGGCGTCTCCGGAGCGCGGCGGGATCGGATAGTAGCCCTGCTCGAGCGTGACGAAGTACGTCTGGACCGCTTCGCCCTCCCGCACCAGGTAGATGCAGAGGTTGGCCAGCGAACGCACGAGCAGCGGGTAGGCCTGGCGCAGCACGTTCTGCGGCCGCTGATCGGCCAGGGCGATGGAGACGACGAAGACGGCCTTCGCCTTCCGCCGGTAGGTCTTCGGTTTGTCGGGATCGATGAAGTTGAACACCAGCCGCAGGCCGGGATCGTCGGGATCCTCGACGAAGGTGTGGCCCCGCCGGGCGAAGACGGCGCGCAGGCCGTCGGCCATGCGGGTCAGGACGGGGTCGCTGCGGTCGCCGACGAAGGTGAATCTCATGGCACCTTAAGATTCACACGACCGGCGGCTCTATCCTGCCCGCCCCACGCTACCCGAGGATGCCCTGCGCGTGCTTTCCGTGGATCAGACGACCATCGGCGAAGCGCGACGACGCAAAGGCGCTGATGTCGATCTCGGGGCGTTCACCGACGAGGAGCGCTGCCAGCGCTTCGCCGAGAGCCGGGCTGAGCTTGAAGCCGTGACCGCTGAAGCCCGCGGCAACGTGCAGCCCCCGCACGCCGGGGACGGGGCCGAGCACAGGCTGCCAGTCGGGCGTGACGTCGTAGATGCTGGCGTAGCCGCCGCGCACCGCGGCATCGGCGGCACCGGGGAACCGGTGCGCCCACAGTGTCCCGACGCGGGAGACGAACTCGAAATCAGTGCCCTGGCTGTAGCCGTCCGGGGGGACGATCTGCTCGGCCTCTTCCTCGAGCACGCCGGCGAGCACGGTCCCATGCGACTCGGGCCGGGCGTAGAACCCCTGCGTGATGTCTTCGATCTGGACCTCGAGGGCACCGAAGCCGTCGGACGGGGCGAGATGCACGACCTGCTGCCGCGAGGCCTGGATGGGGACCCTCACCCCTGCTGTCGCCAGCAGCGCCGGCGTCCAGGCGCCGGCGGCGACCAGCGCCTGTCCGGTTTCGAACATGCCGCGGGATGTGACGACCGCCCGCAGGACGCCGCCCTCCACCACGAGGCGCTCGGCCCGCGTCCCTTCCAAGATTTCCACCCCCTGCCGCCGTGCCGCCGAGGCGAAGCCCGCGGCGGCGGCGTAGCCGTCGGCATAGCCGGAGTCGGGCTCGTAGGCCGCGCCCCCAACGTCGTCCAGACGCATCCGGGGATCGAGGCGGCCGACCTCGGACGGAGTGAGGATCGAGGTGCGGACCCCAAGGCGCTGCTGGAGGGCCACGTTCTCCTCCACGGCCGGCAGTTGATCGGGCCGGGCCAGGAGCAGGAAGGCGGCGGGGGTGAAGTCGGCCGTCGACCCCGTGAGGGCCTCGAAGTGACTGAAGACCTCCAGACCGCGCGCCGCCAGGCGGATAAGCGGCTCGTAGGAGTAGTGCAGCCGGATGATGCCGATCGTCCGCGCGGTCGGGCCCGAGCCGATGGTGTCGCGCTCGACCAGGACGATCCGGCCGGCGCGGCGCCGGGTCAGCTGGAAGGCCGTGCTCGCGCCGGTGACCCCACCGCCGATGATGACGATGTCCGCTCCAGGCACGATGGATTCCTTCGCCGCCCCACGAAGATGAACCTATTCGCCGGACCATGATCCACCTGGGAGGTCACTGATGTTCCTCGGCCACTATGCGGTGGCGATGGGCGCAAAGCGGGCCGCACCCGCCATCGGCCTCGGGACCCTCATCCTCGCCGCGCAGTGGGCCGATCTGCTGTGGCCGGTCCTGCTGCTGGCCGGCGTGGAACGCGTGGAGATCGTGCCCGGGATCACCGCGCTGAGCCCGTTCGACTTCGTGCACTACCCGATCACGCACAGCCTGCTCGGCATCGCCGTGTGGGGAGCGCTCTTCGGGCTGCTCTACGTCCGCCGTTCGAAGGCGCCGCGCCTGGGCTGGATCCTGGGCCTGACCGTCGTGAGCCACTGGGTGCTCGACTTCCTCGTGCACCGGCCCGACCTCCCGCTCGCGCCTGGGGCCATGCGTGTAGGATTGGGACTGTGGAACCTCCCCGCTGCC
>DASUAK010000160.1:0-14877 GCA_035763845.1 bacterium
ACGCGTGCGCCGCCCGCAGCAATTTCTCATGCACTTCTGGCACATCCCCTGGCCGGCCTGGGACATCTTCCGGGCCTGCCCCCAGCGGGCCGAGCTGCTCGAAGGCCTGCTCGCCAACGACCTCATGGTGTTCCAGCACCCACGCCACGCGGAGCACTTCCTCGAGTGCGTGGAGCGCGAGCTGGGCGCGCAGGTCGACCGGGAGGGCGGGCTGGTCGAGCACGACGGCGGCGTCACAGCCGTCGAGGCCTTTCCCATCAGCGTGGACTTCGCCGCGCTGTCCGCGCGGGCGGGCGGGGCCGATACCGAGCGGTGGATGGCCCGTTTCCGGCGGCGGCACCGCCTGGAGGGGAAGCTGGTCGCGGTCGGCGTGGACCGCCTGGACTACACGAAGGGGATCCCCGAGCGGATGCGCGCCCTGGGCCGGCTGTTCCAGCGGTTCCCCCGATACCGCGGGCGATTGGTCTTCATCCAGAAGTGCGCGCCCAGCCGGACCCAGATCAAGGCTTACCGGGACCTGCAGGGCCGCGTCGAGGCGGAGGTCGACCGTCTGAACGCCGCCTACGGCACGCGCGACTGGCAGCCCGTCGTCTACCTGCCCCGCCCGCTGCCCCCGGCCGGGATGGCCGCGCTGTACCGCATGGCCGATCTGTGCCTGGTGAGCTCGCTGCAAGACGGGATGAACCTCGTAGCCAAGGAGTACGTCGCCTGCCAGGTGGACCGCTCCGGGGTGCTCCTGCTCAGCGAGCTGGCCGGCGCCCACGACGAGCTGTCCGCGGCGCTGCCCATCAACCCGTACGACGCGGGCGGCACCGCGGAGACGATGGTCCGGGCCCTCGAGATGCCCGCGGAGGAGAAGGCCGAGCGCATGGAGCAGCTGCGTGCCTTCATCGCCGTCCGCGACATCTACCGCTGGATGACCGACCACCTCCACGCGGCCCGCGAGCTGCTCGCGTCCCGGTCGGCCAGGCGGTGGGCGGCCGACCACCTGGAGGAGATCCGCGCGCACATCATGGAGCGGGATCATCTGGCCGTGCTGCTGGACTTCGACGGCACGCTCGCCCCGATCGTCCCCACGCCGGAGCAGGCCGCCCTGCCCGAGGCCGCCGGGGCCATCCTCGCGCGCCTGGCGCGTCTGCCCGGGGTCACGGTGGGGATCATCAGCGGGCGCGCCCTCGCCGACATCGAGTCGCGGGTCGGACTGCGGGGGCTCGTCTACGCCGGCAACCACGGGCTGGAGATGGCCGGCGACGGCTGGACGTGGGTCCATCCCCAGGCCGCGGCCGCCCGCGAGGCGATCGGCGCGATCAGCGCGGCGCTGCGTGCCCGGCTGCGCTCGGTGCCGGGGGTCATGGTCGAAGACAAGGGGCTCACGGCGAGCATCCACTACCGCCTCACGCCGCACGCCTACGTCGCAGCGGTGCGCGGCGCGGTGGACGACGAGATCGAGCGCTACGGTCGCCTCCGGGTCCGGGAAGGGAAGAAGGTCCTCGAGCTTTCCCCCGCCACGGAGTGGCACAAGGGGGCCGCGGTGCGGTGGATCCTGGAGCGGATGGGGGGCGAGGCCTGGTCCGACGCCTGCGCCGTCGTCTACGCGGGCGACGACCGGACCGATGAGGATGTCTTCCGCGTCCTGCCCGCGGACGCGGTCACGATCTGCGTGGGCTGCGCGCCCAGGACCTCCGCCGCCCGCTACGCGGCGCGCGATCCCGCCGCGGTGGGCGCGTTCCTCGCCGGGCTGCTGGCATGGCTGGAGGTCAGCGCAGGTGGGAGACCATCAGCGCGAGGTGCTCGGTGAGATCGCGCGTGATGAGGAAGTTCTCGCGGACGTACTCGCGGGCGTTCTCGCCCATCGACCGCGCCAGCGCCGGATTGTTCAGCAGGTGCCGGATGCGGAAGGCGCAGCCCTCCACCGAGTTCACCGTATAGCCGGTCACCCCGTAGATGATCTGCACGGTGATCCCGCCGGCGAACCCGCCGATCACCGGCTTGCCCTTCCACATCCCCTCGGCCACGGTGAGGCCGAACCCTTCCTTGGTGGACTTCTGGATGATGATATCCGCGGCGTGCTGCAGCGCGTTGATCTCGTAGTGCGCGGTCGGCGGCAGGACCAGGACGTGCACGTCGGGATCGCCTGAGGCGGCCTCGCGCACCTCGGCCAGGACCTGCTCGCCCTCGGGATCGTCCGTCGCGCTGCCGCCGGCCAGGATCAGCCGGCAGTCGTCGTACTTCTTCACGATGCGGTAGGCATTGATCACCCCGAGCGGGTCCTTGAACCGGTCGAACCGGCTGACCTGGAGCAGGATCGGTTTGTCCCGTGGGATCTGCAGCCGGTGCAGGACCGCGTCCACCTCGCCCGGGTCGAGGGAGCGGTTCTTGTCCGAGAGCGGATCGATGCTCGGATACATCAGGTACTGCGGGACGGGCAGGCGCTGCGCGAACTTGGGCAGGGAGAAGATCGCCCCGTCGTAACGGACCACGTACTGGCGGATGAACGACCAGGCCCGGCGCTGCGGGTGGCTGACGTCGATGTGGCAGCGCCAGATCCAGGGCGCCCGCTTCTGCGCGAACTCGATCATCGCTGCGGGCTGGGGGTCGTGGATGATCACGACGTCCGCGCCCAGGTCGAGCTTGGCCGCGTTGTCGCGGTTCGTCTCCACGAAGGTCTGCAGCATCGCGTCGGTGAAGGCCTGCTCCTCGCCCTGCAAGGCGTTGTGGAAGCTCTTCGTCACCCGGAAGAAGGCGTCGTTGCCGGCGAGGACCTCCCAGCGCGGCCGGACGCCCAGCTCCTCGAACAGCGGGATGTAGCGGTGCAGCATCTCGGCCACCCCGCCGCCCACGCGCGTGGAGTTGACGTGCAGCAGCGAGCGGCCGCGCACCCGCTCGGCCAGCCGGTGCAGGAGGTCGATCGCACCGCGGGGGGCCACGGCGCGGTAATCCTTCAGGGTGACGGCCGTCTCAAGCATGGCTCCGCTGCCTCAAGGTGTCGTCGATGACCGCGAGCAGCCGGGTGCGCAGGCCGTCCAGGCCGCTGATGTAGGGGTTGATCCGGCGGATGCGGCCGGCCAGCTCCGTCTCGCCCAGCTCGTCCGCGAGCCAGCCCACCGTCTCCCAGCGGCCGCGCCGCGCCTCGGCGCGGAAGAAATGGTAGAAGATGGCGCTCAGGTCCACGCCGGCCAGGGCGTTCCGGAACTCCTGCAGCGTGGAGGCGCGGGCGCCCGTCGGCACCGCGATCAGCCGGGAGCGCATGAAGTAGAACGGCTCCCCGTACACGATCCGCGGCACGGTCTGCAGGCCGCCGAGGTGATCGTCGATGATCGTGATCAGCTCGGCGCGCAGCGGCTCCACGTCCTCGTAATCGAACGGATCGATCACGGCCAGCCGTTCGCCGAGCACGCGGTCGCGCACCTGGATCGCCGCCCAGGTCGCGAAGTCGTTGGCGTAGGGGGCGGCCAGGTAGCGGCTGCGCAGAAAGGCGGAGTGGGTGTGATAGAAGATCGAGTCGGCGGGGATCTCCTCGATGCCGGTGAGGAGCTCGCGCTCATCCCAGGCGCTGCGGCCCAGCATTTCGCGCAGCTCGAGGCAGTCCACGAACTCGAACGGACGGGCGGCGGTGGCGCGCATCATGACGGCTCTATTCTAGTTTATCCATCGCGAAGTGCAGCCGTTCCCCCAGGGCCCGCAGGCCCGGATCGCGGGCGGAGCGGGCCAGCCGGTCGAACGCATTCTGGGCCTCCCACAGGTTCAGCGTGACTCCGGCGGCATCCGCGAAATCCAGCACTTCGGCCGCCCGCGCCACGCGGTCGGCGACGTGGCCGGCCCCGCCCAGGGCCTGCTCCAGCCGCCGCCGCAGGAGGGGCTCGAAGCGGTCGGCGCGGACCTCCCGGCCCCACGAGCGCAGCTCGCCGAGCAGCTCGAAGGCGCGCGTATGCAGCCGGGCCGTCCCGTTCGCGGCGAGCTCATCTTCGAGCTGGCGGGTGAGGGCGACCACCGCGGCCGTGACCAGCGGCGTCGGCACCTCGGCCCCCGCCTCGCGGAGGTACTCCATGAGCGGCCGGTTGTCCTGGTACAGCCGCCGGGAGCCGTCCTCCAGGTCGCGCAGGGTCCGCTCGGTGAGGCGGGCCAGGACCTCGCGGCGGTCCTCCAGGGGCAGCTCGCGCAGCGAGAAGTGATTCGGGCCGAACGCCAGGTCGATGGCCCGGACCACGTCGCTGAGGACGTTTCGGGCGGAGCGCTCGACGAGGGCCTCGCGGAGGGCCGAAAAGCGCGCCTCGTCCCAGCCCACGCCGACCGCGCAGTGGACCTCGTGGCCCCCGAAGTGAGCCAGGGCGTACACCGCCTCGTGGTCTTCCCCCGTGGGCGCCGACTGCACACGGACGCGGCCGACGTGCACCGTGTGCACGCCCGTGGCGAGCGTGCTGCGTCCGAGGTCCGCGACCGTCAGGGCGCCGCCGAGCGCGCTCGAGCGCGCGCCGACGAGGCCCGTCATCGCGAAGCAGGCCGCCGCCTCGCGCGGGCCCACGGCGCGGGGGAGGACCAGATGCTCGTACACCGCCGCTCCGTGCGGCCACCGCTCGTCGTTCCCCGGCGCCGCGCGCAGCCGCTCCACGAACGGCCCCTCCAGCTCCACCCCGAACCCGCGCGCCAGGTCCATCGCCCGCGCCGCGTGGGTGAGGATCTGGATTGTCTCGGGGCCCGCCACGTCGTCGAAGAACCAGCCGTCGCTGCTCTGCATCAGCATCGCCTGCCGCTGCAGCTCGAGCAGCCGCAGCGCGGCCGCCCGGCGTTCGGGCGCCTCGGTCCCCGTGCCGTGCCGGTTGAGGAAGGCCTCGGTGGCGGTCGGGGCGGGATCGAGCAGATCCACCGCCTCGTCCCGCGCCGCCCAGGCGTCCTTCAGCACACCCTCGCCGTACAGCTCGTAGGCGGCGGCCAGCTCCCCGGCCAGCCAGGTGACGGCCTCCCGGAGCGGCGCACGCCAGCGTTGATGCCCGCCGGCCACGCGGCAGCCGCAGTCCGCGCGCCACCGCTCGATCCCGTGCGCGCAGCTCCACGAGGTGTGCTCAGCGATCTCGACGTCGAGCGCGGGCGGGTGCGCCGCCAGGAACGCGCCGGCGTTGGTCAGCCGCAGCCCGTGCTCGCGCTCGGCGCGCTCGAGGGCAGAGGCGAGGGCCATGTCCCCGAAGGGGTGATGGTGGCCGTACGTCTCCCCGTCCGTGGCCACCACGAGCAGCCGCGCCTGATGGTCATCCGGCAGCGAGGCGGCCAGACGGCCGGCGAAGGCCGATCCGTCGTGCAGCACGCCCTCGAAGGCCACGGCGCGGGAGAGGGGACCGTGGTAGAAGAAGACCGCGATCGTCCGGCCGCTGGGGAGCCGGCAGCGGTACGGGGTCGAGACGTCCAGCGTCTCCGGGGTCACGTCCTGCCAGGCGCCTTCGCCCCCCCGGACGCGGCGCGCCTGGTGGGGGGCCAGGATCGTGAACGCCATCCCCTGGGCGACCAGGATCTCCAGCGTCTCCAGATCCACCGCCGTCTCCGGCAGCCACATCCCCTCCGGGCGGCGCTTGAATCGCCGCTCGAAGTCGCGGATCCCCCAACGCACCTGGGTCACGCGATCGCGCGTCGTCGCAAGAGGCATGATGACATGATTGAAGACCTGCGCAATCGCGTTGCCGTGGCCATATTGATCTCGCCGGCTGGTCCGGTCGGCCTCGAGGATCTGCTCGTAAACGGCCGGGGCGTGCCGCGCCAGCCACTGCATCAGCGTCGGCCCGGCGTTGAAGCTGATCTTCGCGTAGTTGTTGACGATGCGCAGGATGCGCTGCCGGTCATCGAGGAGGCGGGAGGCGCCGTTGCGGGCGTAGCACTCCGCGGTGATGCGCTCGTTCCAGTCGTGGTAGGGGGCGGCGGCCTCCGCCAGCTCCAGGCGGTCCGTCCAGGGGTTCTCGCGCGCAGGCTGGTAGAAGTGGCCGTGGAGACACAGGTGGCGCATCCTACCTAACGGGTCTGCCCGCGAGGCAGGATGACGAGTCCCGTCGGATCGACGTGATAGCGCAGCCGGTCGTCCTCGGGGTCGGCCCCGATGCGCGCCCCGCGGGGGATGGTGTTGAAGCGGTCGGCGATGACCCGCCGCAGCGAGGCTTCCTCGCCCACCGTCGTGCGATCCATGATGATGCACTCGTCCAGGACCGCTCCCCGGAGCACGCGCGCGCCGCGCCCCACGATCGACCGGCGGATCACGGCCCCGTCGATCGTGGTGCCCTCGCCGATGAGGCTGTCGCGGATCTCACCCTCCAGGAAGCGCGCGGAGGGTCCCGGGTAGGCGGCGCTGCCGATCGGCCAGGCGGGGTTGTCCAGGTTCAGCGCCGGCTCGGGGCCCAGTAAGTCCATGTTCGCCAGCCAGTAAGCCTGAAGCGTCCCTACGTCGCGCCAGTAGCCCTGCTCCTCGTAGGGCTGCACCCCGGGCACCTCGTTGGCGAGGAAGTTGTAGGAGAAGACGCGGCGCAGCGGGACCAGCTCGGGGATGATCGTGCGGCCGAAGTCGTGGTCGGTGCTGCGCCGGGCGTCCTCCACGAGGGCCTCCAGGAGGACGTCTCGATCGAAGAGGTAGTTGCCCATCGAGGCGTAGGCGCGGGAGGGGTCGTCCGGCATCGGCGGCGGCACCTCGGGCTTCTCGTCGAAGCGGATGATGCGGCTCTCCGCGTCCACGGCCAGGACGCCGAAGCTGCGCGCCCGGGCGATGGGTACGGGCAGGGTGGCCACCGTGATGTCCGCGCGGTGCTCGTGGTGAAAGGCGATCATCTGGCCGACGTCCATCCGGTAGATGTGGTCCGCCCCGAAGATGGCCACGATGTCGGGCCGGAAGTCGCGCAGCAGGTTGATGTTCTGGTACACGGCGTCGGCGGTGCCCTGGTACCAGCTCTCCCCCCAGCGCATCTGCGGCGGGACGACGATGACGAAGTGGTCGGGGAGGCCGCCCAGGCGCCAGGCGGTGCGCAGGTGCTCGATGAGGGACTGCGCCTTGTACTGGACCAGGACGTACAGCGCGTAGATCCCCGAATTGACGAAGTTGCTGAGCACGAAGTCGACGATGCGGTACTTGGCGCCGAAGGGCACCGCGGGCTTGCCGCGCTCGCGGGTGAGCGGGTAGAGGCGCTCGCCCCGTCCGCCGGCCAGGATGATGGCGAGGACGCGCGGACGGGCCACGGATCAGGAGGCGCGGCCGAGGGCCGCCTGCACGTGCGCGGCCACGTCCGGGAAGACGAAGTTCTGCGACTCCCGGGCCTGGAGGAACTCCTCGTCGGCGCCGGAGGGGGGCGAGCCGCCGAGGGCGCGCCGCAGCATCTGCAGCAGCCGCGTGACATTCGTGTAATGCTCGGTGAAGCGGGCCTCCGCGTAGTCCCGCGCCGCCCACGTCGTGATGAGGAACTGCCAGTCGGAGGACTGCAGCAGCAGCAGCTCGCGCGCCGCCTGAGCCAGCACGCGCCGCACCGCGGGCCGGCCGTCGGGCGCCGCCTCCCGGGCTGCGGTCCAGAACTCCTCCTCGGCCCCGTACAGGCGCTCCCACGTCCACTCAGTGTCGCGGTTCAGCCACACCCGGTGGTCGCCGCCTTCGCCCCAGGAGCCTTCCTGCAGCGAGATCGCCTCCCCGGGCGCGTGCTCGGCGAGGAAGGCGGCGCAGTCTACGGGCGCGATCCCGCTCCCGGCGAGCCGCGTGAAGACCTCTTCCAGCCAGCGCGGGCCTTCGAACCACCAGTGGCCGAACAGCTCGGTGTCGTAGGGGCTGCAGGCGAGCGCCGGTCCCTTCAGCCGGCTCGAGGCGGCGGTCAGGACGTCCCGGAGCAGGCCGACGAAGTGGTCCGCGTGCGAGCGAGCGCGCTCGGCCGCGCGCCCGGGATCGTAAAGCAGCTTGGCGCCGAGGTCGCTGCGCGGCGAGGTCACCCGCCAGTAGCGCAGGCCGCCCGGGAAGTGCTTCTTGTGGAACTCCAGGTACCACTGGTCGCCGGGATAGCCGGCGTCCCGGCTCCAGACCTGCATCGTCGTCTCGGGGTCGCGGACGAAGGCCACGGCCTCGCCCCGGCCGCCGCGCGAGGCGACGACGTAGGGCCGGTACGGGCTGCGGTCGCCGCCCAGGTTCGGCTGCGGCGATTCCGCGAGCGCCCGCAGCGCGGGATAGTAGTCGCGGTAGGCGGACAGCGCCGCGCCCCCGCGGGCCAGGTGGATGTCCGTGATGAAGAAGCCCAGGCCGAGTTCGGCGAGGAACTCCTCCACGCCGGCTCGACGCACCCGCTTCTTGCCATGCAGCGGGCCGACGGGCGGCGTCCACTCGTAGCGCGGCCGGTAGGCGCACTCGGGCAGCCAGACGCCCGGCGGACGGCGGCCGAAGTGCCGCTCGTGCGTGGCCGCCGCGACGCGCAGCTGCAGATCGATCGACTCCTCACGGAGCAGCAGCGGCAGGTAGCCGTGGGTGGCGGCGCAGGTGATGAGCCGGATGTGGCCGGAGCTGTCCAGGCGCCGGAAGGCGCCGACGAGGTCTCCGTTCAGCCGCTCGAACTGCTCCAGCCGCGCGCGGTAGTACCCCTCCCACTGGCGGGCTCCGGCCTGGAGGTCGCCGCGTCCCTGCGATGCGAACTCGCCGGCGTTCTCACGTGCCGACTCGATCCGGGCCCGCAGGAACTCCTCGATCTCCCGCTTGAAGGCCGGGGCGGCGAACTGCTCGGCGAGGACCGGGGTGATGTTGATGGTGGCGCGCGGGCCGGCGCCCGACTGCGCCAGACGATCGAAGGCGTCCAGCAGGGGGAGGTAGCTTCCAACGGTGACTTCGGAGAGCCAGTCGCTGCCGTGCGGCCACCGGCCGTGGCCCAGCACAAAGGGCAGATGCGTGTGCAGGACCAGCGCGAAATACCCGATAGGAGCCTGGGCCATGGGGGTCCTCTCCGTAAAGCATACAATACTTTCCCCGGCGACTACACGATGCCCGCACGGGGGCAGACCATGGACACGATGCTGCTGCTGGTCGTGACCCTGATCATCCTGGCCACGGCCCCTGGTACTCCCGCGGCCGATCCTTCCTTCATTGTCCCGGGGCCCGTCATCCTGGCGGACCGGATCGAGGAGACCGGCAACGCGGGGATCATCTGCGCGGACGTCTTTGCCCGCACGTCCGTCCGCTACGTCAGCGACCCCACGGAACGCTGCGGCCGTGAAGACGTGAGAACCTTCGCGGGATGGCGGATCGGCGCATGCTTCTCACACGCCCAGTGCGAAGCCGTCGGTCACGCGGAGTGGTGGCCCGGCACGCGTATCGCCGAGCCGATGAGCACCTCGCTCGGCAGGTACATCGCGGACTTCACGAAGCGCTGTCCGGCCGGAGGCGAAAAGCCGCTCCCTCCGACCACGTGGCGGGGCATTCTCGCTTCGGCGCCGTGCGATACCGACGCGGATTGCCTGAGAAGCGGTTACCACATCAACGTTCCGGAGCTTGGGTTCGATCGAGACGATCCTGACGGTTCTGGCCCGCTGCCTCCCCAGGCGGTGACACCCGAACTGCCCTGCGGTCTGCCGTACCGGATGGTGCTGCGGACGTTCGAACGAGAGTGGCGCGGCCGCGTGATCTTCAGCACCCGTCTCTTCAAGGCTGTCGTCTTTGAGCAGTGGGCATCCGTCTACGATGCCGCGGCACTACGGCGCTTTCCGCAGTTCGACGCCATTCCCCCCATTCCGCGGCCGGAGGGCCTCGACTTCGACACCAGGGTGAGGGGTGGAGGGACCCTGCCGGGAGGTGACATGGGTCGGGTCCGCCTCCTGCTCGAGCGCGGGAACTACACGATCGCCGGCGGCCTGGCGGGGACGGGGCTCCTCGTCGTGGACGGCAGCCTCACCGTGAACGGTCCGTTTACCTTTTCCGGTACCATGGTGGTTCGAGGCACACTGACCCTCGCCCCCGGGCAACGCCCCTTCCCGCGTCCTCCGGAGAGGTGAAGGGGGGAGGCTCTGATCCAATTGGGTCAGGGTTGGCCGGCCGTCAGCGGCGGAACGAGTCGACGGTGCGCTGCAGGCCGTCCGCGAGCGGAACCTCCGCGGACCAGCCGAGCCACTCCTGGGCGCGGCGCGGGTCGAGGGCGATGCGGTACACGTCCCCGGTCCGGGGCGGCTCGTACACCGGGGGATCACGGAAGCGGGTCGCCTCCGCGAGATGCCGGTAGATGTCGTTGACCGAGGTCTCGATGCCGGTGGCGATGTTCGCCAGGCCGGGCTCCTCCGACTCAGTGGCCAGCACGTTGGCCCGGGCCACGTCCTCGACGTAGACGAAGTCGCGCGTCTGGGTGCCGTCGCCGAAGATCTTGGCGCGGTTGCCGGCCAGCATCGCGTTCGTGAAGATGGCCACCACCCCGGCCTCGCCGTGCGGGTCCTGCCGCGGCCCATAGACGTTCGAGTAGCGGAGGATCGCCCACGACATCCCGAACCCGCCGAAGAAGCGCACGTAGTGCTCCCCCACCATCTTGCTGATGCCGTATGGGGACAGCGGCTGCGTGGGATGGGACTCGTCCGCGGGGATCCGCTCGGGCTCGCCGTAGATCGCCCCGCCGGTGGAAGCGAAGACGAACCGGCGCACCCCCACTTCCCGGGCCCGCTCCAGGAGGCTCAGTGTTCCCATGATGTTGACGTCGGCGTCGTGGGCCGGATCCGCAACCGAGGAGGGAACCGACGCCTGCGCCGCGTGATGGTTCACGACCTCGGGGCGCTCCCGCTCGAAGACGTCCCGCAGCGCGGAGTCGCGGATGTCGAGCTCGACGAACCGGGCCCGGGGATTGAGGTACTCGCGCCGGCCGGTCGCGAGGCTGTCCACGATGACGACGTCATGCCCCTCGTCGACGTAGGCATCAACGACGTGGGACCCGATGAACCCTGCCCCGCCCGTCACCAGGACCTTCATGGGATATCCATGCTATTGCATGGCCCACCGCCTTCTCCTTGTTGCCGCGCGTGGGGCCCGTGCTCTGGAAGGAGAGTTAATCGAGGGTCGACGAATACTTCGGAACCACCACGGGTTTGCGGAGGCACGATGAGACGGTCCCGGAGCACCCTCATCCTCTTCGCCATTCTGACTGCAGCGCTCGGGCTGGCGGGGTGTTCGGGCTCCGGCCTCGTTGGCGGCGGACCTGGACCCGGGAATCCGGCCCTTCCCCCTACCATCTTCGCGGCCGAGTTCACGCGCCTCGTCGGCGTCTCCGACATGCAGGGGACCAGCTGGTGGCAGATCGGCACGCAGGGTTCCGGGGTAGGGCAGTTCGGTTTCCCTACCCATGTCGTCCGGGACGCTATGGGCCGCTTCTATGTCAGCGACGGGAATCGCCTGGTGCGGTTCGACGATCTGAACGGCGCGAACTGGACCGCGTTCGGCGGATTCGGCACCGCCTCGGGAGTGGCCTTTGACGCCACCGGACGGATCTACGTGGCCGACCAGGGCAATCATTGGATCGTCCGTATGGATGACATGAACGGCACCGGGTGGACGACGTTCGGTTCGTGCTGCACGGGGCAGGGACGGTTCATTTCGCCCGAAGACATTGCGGTCGACACCGCGGGCCGCATCTACGTCGCGGATACGGGGAACGATCGGATCGTCAGGATCGATGACATGACGGGCGCGGGCTGGACCGAGTACGGCACGTCAGGTGGCGCCCCAGGGCAGTTGAACGACCCCGCGGGCATCGCTCTGGACCCTTCAGGGCGCATCCACATCACCGACTCCGCGAACGGCCGGGTCATCCGGATCAATGACATGACTGGGGCGAACTGGGTGGCGGACGCCAACTTCGCCGAGCCGAGGGGCATCCACATCACTCCCGCGGGGCGGATCTATGTCGCGGATCGATTCGACGATACGGTCACCCGGCTCGACGACATCACGGGGCTTGGCCGCGTCACCCTGCACTGCGGGCCGGCGGGGGTCTGCTTCCTCGGCCCCTTCAGCGTGTGGGGACCCTAGCGCTCTCGGGGGTTCCAGAGGGAAGCTCTCCGCCTCAGCGAAGTGCAACAAGCACCCCCATGACCTCCATCGCCGACCGCTACATCGTCAAGGAGGTGCTGGCCCCCTTCCTCCTCGGCGTGGGCGCGTTCGTGGTCATCCTGATCGGCGACATCCTCTACACCCTGGCGGAGTTCCTGGCGACGCGGCGCGTCACGGTCGACGTCCTCCTGCGCCTGCTGTTCTACAAGCTGCCCGCGATCATGGTGATCACCTTCCCGGTCTCGACCCTGATCGGGGTGCTGCTGGGGCTCGGCCGCCTGGTCAAGGACAACGAGGTGCAGGCGATGCGGCTGGCCGGGATGAGCCTGGCCCGCATCTTCCTTTCCGTGGTCGTCTTCGGGGGCGCCATGGCCGCGGTGACCTTCCTGACGAATGAGTTCGTCTCCCCCTGGGCCAACCACCGGGCCAACAACCTCATCCGGCAGGCCGCCTTCGGGGCCGTCTTCCCGCAGGTCCGCGAGCAGGTGTTCTTCCGGGGTCCCGACAACCGCACTTTCTACGTCGGCGACGCCGACGATGCGCGTCGCGTGCTCCGCGACGTCATGGTGTTCGAAGGCTACGCCCCGTTTCCCAAGCTCATCACGGCCCGGCGGGCGGAGTGGGACGAGCAGCGCTGGCTGATGCACGAGGGCGTCATCCGTGAGTTCGATGAGCAGGGCTTCAGCCGGTACGAGGCGGCCTTTGCCGATCTCGAGATCAACGTCGGCCTGCAGGCCGGCACGTTCTTCGCGGGCCAGAAGACCCCGGAGGAGATGACGGCGCGGGAGCTGCGCCAGTACCTGCTGCTGTTCGGCCAGGGAGAGGCGGCGGCGCGGTTCGCGGTCGAGCTGCACCGGAAGTTCGCGATCCCCTTCGCCAGCCTGGTCTTCGCCCTGCTCGCCGCACCGCTCAGCGTGCGGACCGCGCAGGGCGGCCGCTTCGTCGGGATCGGGCTGAGCATCGCCATCCTCTTCCTGTACTACGTGGTCATGTCCGTGGGCAAGGCGATGGGAAGCGTGGGAACGGTCACCCCGCTCCTCTCCGCCTGGATGCCGAATCTGTTCTTCGCCGCCGCTGCGGGCGTCGTCTGGGCCGTTGAAGAGGGATGGCTGAGAGCGCTCGGGGCGCCGCTGCGATTAGCCCGGAGCCGGGCATGAGGGCGCGTCTCCTGGTCGCCGTCGTCCTCCTGCTCGGTGGAGCGGCGGGGGTCGTGCTGTGGCTGCGGCCGGTGCCGGTTCCCGCTCCCGCCGCGGGGGGGCCGCCGCAGATCTCCCTGGGCCTCCGCGAGGGCGCCATCGTTCTGCGGCACAAGGGCGTCAAGCAGGCGGAGATCCGCGCCCGGCGCGTGATCGTGAGCGCCGACCTCCACTACGCCCGGCTCACCGACATCGCGCGCGCGACGATCTATGATAAGGGGACCCCGGCCTTCGAGCTCGCGGCGCGCGAGATCGTCATGGACCGGCGGACCAGCGACCTGGAGATCCAGGGGCCCGTCGTCGTCACCACCACGCAGGGCTACGAGCTCACGGCGCCGGCCGCCCGCTGGCATCACGCGCGACAGCAGGTGGTGTTCCCCCGGGGCGTCCGCATCACCCGGGGGCCGGACGAGATCCGCGCCGGCTCCCTCGTCATCGACGGTGCACTGCAGACGTTCGATCTCAGCGGCGGGGTGGACATCACCTTCCGGCTGGGGGAGGCGCCCCCCTGAGGCTCATCGTGCCGGTCCTGATCGTGGTCCTGCTCCTTCCCGGCTCCGCGGCCGGCCAGCTGCAGATCCCCGACGTGGAGCAGGGCCGGCTGCGGGCCGACCGCGTGCGCTATGACGCGAAGGAGCGGGTCTTCTTCGCCGAGGGCAACGTGCGGCTGACGCTGGGCACGATGGAGGTCCGTGCGCCGCGTCTCCGTGTGAACCAGGCGACGCAGATCGTCTACGCGAGCGGGGGGGTGACCGTCAGCCAGCCCGACACACTCCTGCGGGCCGCCGAGCTCACGTATGAGATCCGGCCCCAGATCGCCCGCGCCAGCGGCGCCGTGCGCCTCGAGCATGAAGGGACCACGGTGACGGGGGACAGGCTCGTCGCGCACATGAAGACCGGCGAGGCCGAGGTCGCGGGACGCGCGTCGCTGGTCCGGCCTCCCGCACGGACCCCCGGCGCAGGCGATGACGCTGCGACGATCGCCGCGGACCGGATGCGGTTCCGATGGGAGACCAACGAGGTCGATGCGGACGGGTCCGTGACGGTCACGCAGCCCGACCGGACGGTCCGGGCCGAGAAGCTGGTGTACTCCGAGGCGCGTGACGCGCTCGAGCTGACCGGCGGTGTCGTCGTCGATCAGCGCAGCGGGGAGGCCCTGGCCCCGGAGGCGCCGGACGTCGCCGAGGCTCTCCGGTCCCGGACGGTCCTGCGCTGCGACCGTGCCCTGGTGCGGCTGAGCGCCCGAGACCTCACGGCCGACGGGTCCATCCGGGTGGAGCAGGAGGGCCGGCTGGCCACCGGCGACCATGCCGTCTACACGAGCCGGGACCGTCTCCTGGTGGTGACCGGAGGCGTCCGGATGCAGGAGACCGATGGCAGCTGGCTGCGCGCGGACAAGGTCGTCATCTCCCTGGCCGACGAGACGTTCGAGGCCGTGGGCAACGTGGAGACGGAGTTCTCCGTGAAGCGGGGGAAGTGAGAAGCGCCGGTCTGCTGCTCGTTCTCCTCGTTCTGCTGCCCCTCCCCGCGCAGGCGCTGCAAGAGGAAGACCTGCCCGTCCGCGTGACCGCCGACGTCTTCCGATACGACCGGCGCACGCGCGTCCTGACGGCGACCGGACACGTCGTGCTCATCACCCCCGAGGTGACGATCCGGGCCGACTCCCTCGTG
>DASUAK010000161.1:0-3836 GCA_035763845.1 bacterium
GGTGTTCGAGTACACTTCGGTATCGAGGACAAGGATGTTCACGTCGCGGCCCATCGCCAGGACGTGATCCAGCCCCCCGTAGCCGATGTCGTACGCCCAGCCGTCGCCGCCCACGATCCAGACGCTGCGCCGGACCAGGAAATCGGCAAGATGCTGCAGACGCTTGGCCGCGGGATCCTGGATCGCGGCCAGACGGCCGCGCAGGAGCTGCACCCGGTCCCGCTGGGCAACGACTCCGGTCTCGGTCGACTGATCCGCGGACAGGATGGCATCGGTCAGGCTCTCGCCGACCTGACCTGCCAGCAGGCGGAGCTGCTGCTCCGCCTGCGACCTCTGCATATCGATCCCAAGCCGGAACCCGAAGCCGAACTCCGCGTTGTCCTCGAACAGCGAGTTCGCCCAGGCCGGGCCCCGGCCGCAGGCATCCACGGCGTAGGGCGTGGTCGGCAGATTGGCGCCGTAGATGGACGAGCAGCCCGTGGCGTTGGCGATGAGCAGCCGGTCTCCGTACAGCTGGGTCAGCAGCTTGATGTACGGGGTCTCGCCGCAGCCCGCGCAGGCGCCGGAGAACTCGAACAGCGGGCGCAGGAACTGTGTGCCCTTCACGTCCGTGCGGACCTTCGTCCGGTCGGGATCCGGAAGGCGCATGAAGAAGGCGAAGTTCTCCGCCTCGGCCGCGCGCAGCGGAGCCTGCGGGGTCATGTCGATCGCCTTGTGCGCGGGGTTCGCCTTGTCGGTGACGGGGCAGACCTCCACGCAGAGGCTGCACCCCGTGCAGTCCTCCGGGGCGACCTGCAGCAGGTACTGCATCCCCTTGAACTCAGGGCCGCGGTACGGCGTCGCCTTCAGCGTCGCCGGGGCGCCGGCGAGCACGGCGGGCTCGGCCACCTTGGCCCGGATCGCCGCGTGGGGGCAGATCAGGACGCACTTGTTGCACTGGATGCAGAGCTCGGCGTCCCAGACCGGGATCGCGTCCGCGATGTTGCGCTTCTCCCACTGGCTGGTCGCCGACGGCCACGTCCCGTCCGGCGGGAAGGCGCTGACCGGAAGGAGATCGCCCTGGCGGGCCAGCATCACCGCGGTCACGCGCTGCACGAAGTCGGGAGCCGCCTCGCTCACGGCGGCCCGGCGCGTCGCCTCGGAGGTGGGACGGGCCGGCACCGCTACCTCGTAGAGGTTGGCCAGCGTGGCGTCGACCGCCTCGAAGTTGGCCCGGACCACGTCCTCGCCCTTGCGCCCGTAGGTCTTGCGGATGGCGTCCTTGATCCGCGCCATCGCCTCGTCGCGCGGGAGGACGCCGGAGATGGCGAAGAACGCCGTCTGCATGATGGAGTTGATCCGGCCGCCCATCCCGGTCTGCTTCGCCACGCGGGCCGCGTCGATGACGTACAGCCGCAGCCCCTTGCCGATGATCTCCTCCTGCACCTCGCGGGTCAGTTCGTCGAACACCTCATCCGGTCCGTACGGTGCGTTCAGCAGGACCACCGCGCCCGGCTCCGCCGCCTCCAGCACGGGGTAGCGCCCCAGGAACTGCCACTGGTGGCAGGCCACGAAGTTCGCGCGCTCGATGAGGTAGTGGCTGCGGATAGGCCGCGGCCCGAAGCGCAGGTGCGACACCGTCACGGCGCCCGACTTCTTGGAGTCGTAGACGAAGTAGCCCTGCGCGTAGTTGTCCGTCTCCTCGCCGATGATCTTGATGGAGTTCTTGTTGGCGCCCACCGTCCCGTCCGCGCCCAGGCCGTAGAAGACGCAGCGCGTCACGTCATCCGGCTCGATCGAAAAGTCGCGGTCCACCGGGAGCGAGGTGCCGGTGACGTCGTCGTTGATCCCGACGGTGAAGTGGGTTTTCGGATGGGGCCGGCCCAACTCGTCCAGCACGGCCTTGACCATCGCCGGCGTGAACTCTTTGCTGGACAGCCCGAAGCGCCCGCCGATGACGTGCGGCGCCCGGCGCACTCCGGCCCCGTTCCCCGCGGCCTCGCCGAGCGAGGTCACGACGTCCATGTACAGCGGCTCTCCGAGGGCCCCGGGCTCCTTCGTCCGGTCGAGCACCGCGACCGCCCGCGCGGTCGCGGGCAGGGCGGCCAGGAGGGCGGATGCCGGGAAGGGGCGGTACAGGCGCACCGTGAGGACGCCCACGCGCTCCCCGTGCGCGACCATCCACTCCACGGTCTCCTGGGCGGCTTCCGCCCCCGAGCCCATGGCCACGATCACGCGCTCCGCCTGGGGATGGCCGGCGTAGTCGACGAGGTGATAGGCGCGGCCCGTCAGCGCCGCGAAGCGGTCCATGACCTGCTGCACCAGCACGGGGGCGGCGAGGTAGTAGGGGTTCCCGGCCTCGCGGGCCTGGAAGAAGGTGTCCGGATTCTGCGCCGTGCCGCGGATCACCGGGCGCTCGGGCGACAGCGCCCGCTCCCGGTGCGCGCGGATGAGTGATTCATCCAGCAGCGCGCGAAGGTCGTCGTCGGTCAGCTCCTCGATCTTGACGACCTCGTGGCTCGTGCGGAACCCGTCGAAGAAGTGCAGGAACGGTATCCGGGCCAGCAGCGTCGCGGCGTGCGCCACCGCGGCCAGGTCGTGCGCCTCCTGGACCGAGGCGCTGGCCAGCATCGCGAATCCGGTGGCGCGCGCAGCCATGACGTCACTGTGGTCCCCGAAGATGGACAGGGCGTGCGTGGCCACGGTGCGCGCCGAGACGTGCATCGCGAACGAGGTCAGCTCTCCGGCGATCTTGTACAGGTTGGGGATCATCAGCAGCAGGCCCTGGCTGGCGGTGAAGGTCGTGGTCAGAGCCCCGGCCTGCAGCGCCCCGTGGACGGCGCCCGCCGCGCCGCCCTCGGACTGCATCTCGGCCACCTGGGGCACCGTCCCCCAGACGTTGGCCCGGCCCTTGGCCGACCACTCGTCGGCCAGCTCGCCCATCGCGGACGAGGGCGTGATGGGATAGATGGCGATGACCTCGCTCGCCCTGTAGGCGACCGAGGCCGCGGCCTCGTTCCCGTCAATAGTGATCAAGCGTCGCGCCATCGCTGCTGCTCACTCCTCCGCCATGACGATCACGCCGCCCCTGACTCGGCCTCCGGCAGGGGGGCAAGGTGGGTCACCTTGATACCGTGCTCGGCGAGGGTCTGCACCAGGTGCAGCGGGAACGGGGTGTCGACCCGGACCACGACCTGCCCCAGCCCGTTCACCGGATAGGCGGCCAGGCTGTGGATGTTGATGTCGCACTCCCGGATGGTGTGGATGACCTGATCCAATGCGCCCACGCGGTTCTCCAGGTCGATCGTCAGCCGGGCCCCCCCGCGGCGCAGGCCCATCAGGTCGATGAAGGCGTCGAAGATGTCGCTCTCGGTGATGACCCCCGCCACCGCCCCGTCCTCCACGACCGGCATCCCGCCGATCTTGTGGCGGCGCATCAGGACGGCCGCCTCCTCGATCGTCGCCCCCGGCGCCACGGTGATGACCTCCCGCGTCATAACCTCGGCCACCGGAGCCTTCATCAGCAGATACGGGATCTCCCAGACCGTGAGCGAGGTGGCCGGCGAGGGCGAGGCCCGCATCAGGTCCGTCCAGGTGACCACGCCGACGAGCCGCCGCCCTTTGACGACGGGGAAGCGGCGGATGCGCTTCTCCTTCATCAGGGCCAGGGCATCGTAGATGGGCGTTTTGGGATCGATCGTGACCGCCGGAGCGGTCATCCGATCGCGCACGAGCATGGCGGACGCCTCCTCCTGGAAGGCTGGCTTCAGCCTACTCCCGGCCCTCAGGAGCGGGCATCGGGCCCGGGCCGTATTTGGCGGTCAGCGCCGCCTGAAATGCCGCAAGGAACCGCGCGA
>DASUAK010000162.1:0-18320 GCA_035763845.1 bacterium
ACCCGGTCGGCGTATGCTTCCTTGATGGCGTCCCACGTTCCCTCGGCCAGCCGGTATGGGGCGTACTGGACGAAGATGTTCATGAGGTGCTTCCCCTCGGGGGCGAGCGTGGGGTCGTAGGTGGTCGGGATCGTCACTTCGAGGAAGGGCGCATCCGACGGACGTCCCTGCTGCGCGTCCTGCCACGCTCGGTCGATGTAGTCCATCGTGGGCCCGATGTGGATGGTGGCCCGGTGCTGGGGACCGGGATGCACCCCCGGATGAGCCGTGAAGTCGGGCAGGCCGTCCAGGGCCAGGTTGATCTTCATCGCCACGCCCTCGGTGCGGATCCCCTCGATCTCCCGCCGGAACCCGGGATCGAGCCCGCTTGCCAGGCGCAGGAAGGTCAGCTTGGGATCGGCGCTGCTGGCGACGACAGCGGCCTCGATCTCCTCCCCGCCCCGCAGGACGACGCCTTCCGCCCGGCCGTCGCGGATGAGGATGCGCTCGACCTCCGCACCCGTGCGGATCTCGGCTCCCCGCTCGCGCGCAGCGGAGGCGATCGCCGAGGCGACGGAGCCCATCCCTCCACGCACGAACCCCCACAGCCCGCGCTTGCCCGCGGCCTGCCCCATGCAGTGGTGAAACAGCACGTAGGCGGTCCCGGGGGTGCTGGGCCCTCCGCGGGCCCCGATCACTCCGTCGGTGGCCAGGGACGCCTTGAGCTCAGGCGACTCGAACCACGCGTCGAGGAAGTCGCGCGCGCTCTGCGTGGCGATGCGCACGGCCTGCACCAGGTCGCCGGGCGGCAGGCGCAGGGCATCCCAGCCGAACCGGGCCAATCCGGCGAGATCGCCCCACCGGCGCCGCACGAGATCGGGGGGCGTTCGCAGCAGCCAGGGATCGACGAACGCGGCGAGGCGCTCGAGGAGCGACTCGTACGCGGGATAGCGCTCGGCGTCGCGGCGGGAGAGGCGGCCGATCTCAGCGGCCGTCCGGCGGTCATCGCGCCAGACGAACAGCGACCGCCCGTCGATGAAGGGGCTGAAGAAGGCGGGATCCTTCGGCAGGATCTCGTATCCGTGCCGCTCGAGGTCGAGCTCGCGGATGATACGCGGCACCAGCAGCCCGCACAGGTAGGCCGCGGTGGAGACCCTGTATCCCGGCCAGATCTCCTCGGTCACTGCGGCCCCGCCGAGCACCGGCCGCCGCTCGAGGACGAGCACCCGCCATCCGCGGCGCGCCAGGTAGGCGGCCGTGACAAGGCCGTTGTGGCCACCCCCGATGATGACCGCGTCGTATGCCGTCATCGCTCCCTCCTGATCCGCCGCTCATAGAGCATCAGGTGGCGGCCCCACGAAGCGCGGCGATAGCCCGCTTCCTCCGCCCACCGCAGGATGCGCGCCTCCATCGGAAGGAACACTTCGACGGTCCGCCGTCGGAGCAGCCCGGCGGCGGACCGGGCCGTGCGGAGCCCCTCGGGGTCCCCGGCCAGCACGGAAGCGAAAGCGGCCCGCTCGCCCTCCTCCGCCCAAGCCAGGACCGCGGTGCGGCCGTCCACGAGCACCTGCCCGCGGCGGCCCAGCATCCGCAGAGTCGGGAGCGTGAGGGGCAGCATGTGCCACCGGTACGCGAGGTAGCCATGCCCGGCCCGGGCGTAGGCGCTCTCCCGCCACAACCCGTGCAGCGCCCGGCTCCCCGGATCGGCCCGAAGGCGCCCGGCCTGCGCGGTGAGGGCGCGCGCCGCCCTCCGCGTGAAGGCGGCCACCTCCAGGAACCCGTACGCCCGGTACAGGCTGCGGCTCGGATTGCGGAGTCCGGTGAAGAGGCGCAGGGCGGGACGCCCTTCACGAAGCGCCCTGAGGCGGGCATGCTCGAGCAGCATCGTGGCATAGCCCCGGCGGCGGAAGCCGGGGTGCGTGCGCAGCTGCCCGATCCAGAGGGCCCGGTCGGCGCACTCCGTGACGCCTCCCATGGCGACGAGCTGCCCCGAGACCTCCACGGCCACGGCTTCCCGGCCCTCCACCATCGACCGGAGGAAGCCGAGCACATAGTCGTCGGACCCCACGGCCGCGCGGCAGAGGGCCCGGAGCGCGGGGATGTCGTCCATGCGTGCTCGGCGAACGCGAGTCATCTCCCCAGTGATGTTCGTCACGCCCTCTCCCGGCCCCGCGCCAGGGCCTGACCCTGCAAGATCCCTAACTCCCCTACGAATCCGTACAATCCGGAGAGTATCGCTCGTGTTTTCGGAGAGTGTCTAAAGAACAGGATTGCACAACCTCATGCCCGAATGGGGGGCACGCGGGGTTCGGCGGGGCCCTGCCCGGTGGGTGCTGGCTACTCCAGAGACAATCGAGGAGGCGATCGCATGCGGAAGCTCATCTTGGCCGCGTTGATGGCGCTGTTGCTGGGGCTCACGGCTGCGGCAACGGCCGGGGACGCGCTGCCCGGGGGCGGCAACGGCACCATGGTGGCAGGAGACGCCCTTCCCGGGGGCGGCTAGGAGCTAGAGAGCAGTCATACCGGACGAACCGGCCGCCGCCCTCCCGCCGGGGTGGCGGCCGGGCCTTTCCACAAACTTACTTCCAACTTCTCTGGAAGCAGGAGATAATCGACTCGTACATAACACGACAGGGCACGGTCCTTGCTAGTAGGGGACTATGGGAGGACGAAGGCATGCATGGTCTGGGCACACGGATCCGCCAGCTGAGGCAGTCCCGCGGGCTCACGCAGGAACAGCTGGCCGGCCACGAGCTGACGAAGAGCTTCATCAGCCTGCTCGAACGGGACAAGACGTCCCCCTCGGTGGAGACCCTCGGTCTCCTCAGCCGCCGGCTCGGGACCTCCGTCGACGCCCTGATGGGTTCGCAGGACCGCCTCCCGGAGCAGATCACCGCAGGTCTCCTCGCCTTGAGCTTCGAGGCGATCCGCAAGCACAACGTGGCCCACGCGAAGGAGCTCCTGGGTGCCGTGACCGTGCTCACCCGCGCTTACCGGCTGGATGAAGCCGGGCGCGAGCTGGTGCTGCAGTGGGCGCAGGTCGCGCTCGAGGAACGGGAGTTCGACACGGCGATCCCCCTGGCGGAGCAGGCCTACCAGCAGGCCGAGCAGGTCCGCGATCTCTGGCGGATGGGCCGGGCCCGCCTCGTCACGGGGACGGCGGCCATGCAGCGGCGGGACATCCAGACCGCGGTCCGCGACCTCAACGCAGCGCTCGAGACGCTGCGCAAGGCCAAGGCCAGCCGGGATCCGGCGCGCGTGGAGGCGCTGATCCACCTCGGCAGCGCGCTCGTCTACGCCGGCGACTACGAGCGGGCGATCAAGCGCTACTATGAGGCGGCCCGCGCGCAGGTCGCCCGTCAGCATCCCGCCCTGCTCGCTCGAGCGCTGTGGGGGCTGGGCGCGGCCTACCGCCACACGGGCGAGCTCAACAGCGCGAATGAGGCGCTGATGGGTGCGCGCGACCTGTTCGAGAAGTCGGAGGAGTTGACCGATCTGGCGTATGTCCTGCACAACCTCGGGCAGGTGGCCACCGAGCAGAAACGTCACAAAGACGCACTGCGCCACTTCCACCATGCCCTGCGCGTAGCGGAGCGCCTGAGGGTGCAGAGCCTGCGCGCGCACGTGCTGACCGAGATCGGGCGGGTCCACGTCACCCTGGACAGCCTGGAGGATGCCGCCGCATTCGCCGGACAGGCCCTGGCCGAGGCGAAGAACATCGGTGATCCGGTCGAGGCGGCCGAGGCGCAGGTGGTGCTGGCCCGCATCGCCTTCGCCCGCGGCAACGCCGGGGAAGGCGCCCGCCTGCTCAAGACCGCCGCAGACATCTTCACCGAGCGTGGGATGGCGCACCGCGTGGCCGAGCTTGCCCGCGAAGCAGGGATGGCGCTGATCGAGCGGTAACCCCATGAGACGGTGCTCACCCGCCGCCTCATCCTCCTGCTTGCCGGCAGTCCAACGATCCGGCGGTTCGTCCGCCGCTACGGCATGCGGCTCGGCGCCGCGCGCTTCGTCGCCGGCGAGACGCTGGACGCGTGCGTCGACGTCCTCCGACGCCTGAACCGCTCCGGCCTGCTCACCAACACCACGCTGCTCGGGGAAAGCGTCCACGACGACGCGGCTGCGCGCACCGTCACCGCCACGTACGTCCGGATCCTCGACCGCATCGCCGCCGAGCGCCTCCTCACCAACCCGTCCGTCAAGCTCACCCACCTGGGCCTCGAGATCACCGAGGACCTGGCCTATGCCAACGTCCGCCGTCTGGCCGCGCACGCCGCCGCCCTGGGCAACTTCATCCGCATCGACATGGAGGACTCGCCGAAGGTGGACCCCACGCTGCGCATCTACCGGCGGCTGCGGGCGGAGGGGCTGGACAACGTGGGCATCGTGCTGCAGTCGTACCTGCGGCGGACCGCGCAGGATCTCGAGGCGCTGCTGCCGCTGCGCCCCAATCTGCGCATCGTGAAGGGCGCCTACCTCGAGCCGCCCGAGGTGGCGTTCCCCCGCAAGACCGACGTGGACCGCAGTTACCTCGTGCTGATGGAGCGGATGCTCGCGGAGGCGGCGTTCACCGCGATCGCCACACACGACGAGCGCATCATCGAGCATGCCGCCGGCGTCATCGAGCGGCGCGGCGTCCCCCACGACCGCTTCGAGTTCCAGATGCTCTACGGCGTGCGGCCCGGCCTGCAGCTGGATCTCGTCCGGCGGGGCTACCGGGTCCGGGTGGCGACCCCCTACGGCGAGGACTGGTATCCTTACCTCATGCGCCGTCTCGCGGAGCGCCCCGCCAACGTGCTGTTCATGGTGCGCAACCTCTTCCGGCGATGACCGCGCTGGGCCTCTAGCGGGGAAAATCTGTTCGGGTGATGGATGATGCATGAGTGGTTCCGGAAGTTCGCGGCCGCCGTTTCGGAGCGGGTGGCTTCGCCCGTGGCCTTCGCCGCGGCCCTGGGCCTCATCGTGCTGTGGGCCCTCTCGGGACCCCTCCTGCACTACTCATCAACCTGGCAGCTTCTGATCAACACCGGGACCACGGTCGTGACCTTCCTCATGGTGTTCATCCTGCAGAGCACGCAGAACCGCGACACGAAGGCCATCCAGATCAAGCTGGACGAGCTCCTGCGCGCCGTCCACGGAGCCCGCACGAGTCTCGTCAACCTCGAGGAGATGTCGGACGAAGAGCTGGACCGCCTGCACCACGAGTTCCAGCGCCTGCGCCGACGGGTGGAGCACACGGCGGAAGGGACCGGGGTGAGGGAGACTTGATCCCGCCCTCCGCGCGGGAGCGTTCGTCTATGCCCGGGGAGACAGGGGAATGTCCACAGAGGCAGACCCTTCCAGGGAGGCACTCCGGATGAAGCTGATGCGGGTCGTCGCTGTCGCGCTCGTCCTGGTCCTGGCGTTCGCCGCCGTCACCTCGGCGGCTCCGGCCAAGCCGAAACCGGCCAAGCCCGCCAAGGTCAAGATCCACGCGCAGGGCCAGGCCTTCTGCCCCGCGGCCGCACTTGTCTTCGGCAACATCGTCATCGCCACAGGTCGCTGCTACACCGTATACGTGCTGCGGGACGGCCGGGGCACGTTCCTCGCCTTCGCCGCGGCGAACGCCAAGATCCCGCCCGGCCAGCTGGTGCGGCTGAGCACGCCGGCCGGCGCGAAGCTGAAGGGACGGATCTTCTACTACGTGCCGCTGCGCACGACCGCGGCCGTGGTGCCGCTCGACTCGATGATGCTGGTGGCGTTCCGGGCGGAAGACTATGGGCCGCGCATGACGCTCGTGCTCACGGGCACGCCGTCGCCGAACCTCTCGGTCACCTTCGCGATCCGCTTCTAGGGGACCCTGTAGCGCACCAGCTCGCTCCCGCCCTCGCGCAGGAGCTCGCCGCGCTGCTCGGCGCGCGCGATCTTCACGATGCCCACCCCGGGGGCGTACCAGGTGAAGAGCGTTACGGTGAGATCGCCGCGCGCCGTGACGGTCTTCACCTTCCAGGCCTTGAAGGTCCCCGCGGCCACCTGCACGGTCTCTTCGGCGACCCACGCTTCCGTGATACGGGAGGACGCGCGCTCGTCCGGAGGCACCCAGGACCACGACCGTCCGGCCTCAGGCGGGAGGAGCAGTATGGTGCGGGGCGGGTCCAGCACCGTGCGGCGGCCCAGACTTTCCGTCTCCAGCGCGCGGATCGCGGATTCCGTCGCCTCGTAGCAGACGCGGGTGATACGCTGCCGGTCATCCCGCCGGGTCGCGGTCTCGATCACGGTGCAGGAGGCCTGTCCGACCGACTTCGGCCCGACGACGCGGGAGGTGATCGTCCCCCCGTCCTCCGCCTCTCTCGTCCATGTTGCGCCCCTCTCCAGAGGGAAGTACGAGCTCCGGGACGATGGCGTGGAGATTGGCGCGGGTCTTGCGCCCTGGCAACCTACGGCGAGGATAGCCACCACCAGGAGCGCTGCCTTCACGATGCCCGTTCGCGCTCCCGCAGGGCCTCCAGCAGCTTCGCCGGCGTGATCGGCAGGGCGGTGAGGCGCACGCCCGCGGCGTCGGCGATCGCGTTCGCGATGGCCGCGCCCCCGGCCACGACGGGCGGCTCGCCGACCCCTTTGGCGCCGAACGGCCCGAACTCCGACGGCACCTCCACCATCACCGTCTCCATCGGGGGGATGGAGGACGCCCGTGGGATGGAGTACTCGGTGAAGCCCCAGGTGAGCAGCGTGCCCGACTCGTCGTAGGCCATCGCCTCGAGCAGCCCCCACCCGATGCCCTGCACCGCCCCGCCGCGCATCTGGCCCTCCACCGCCGCCGGGTTGATGGCGAATCCGACGTCCTGAACGACCAGGTAGTCCAGCAGGAGCGCCTCGCCGGTCTCGCGGTCGACGCGGACCTTGGCGAGGTGCGCGGCGAAGCCCGGCGAGCCTTTCGGCGAGGGGAGGTTGCCGGTCCCGTAGACGGGCGCGTACTTCGCCCCGAAGCTCATGCTCTTGCGCGCGATCTCGGCGAGGGCGATCTGCTTCTGCGGCGTGCCCTGGATCCGCGCGCTGCCCTCGGCAATCTCCAGGTCGTCCGGCCGCGCTTCGAGCTCGGCGGCGGCGATGGCCAGGATCTGAGCCCGCGCATCCTCGGCGGCGGCCTTCACCGCGGGCCCCACGGTATAGGTGATCTTGCTGCCCCCGGAGGCTCCGGCGTACGGCGCCTGGTCGGTGTCCGCGATGACCACCTCGACCTGGTCGGGGGTCACGCCGAGGACCTCCGCCGCGATCAGCCCCATCGTCGTCGCGGTCCCGGTGATGTCCACCATGCCGAGCACCACCTGGAAGGTGCCGTCGGTGTTGGCGCGGATGCAGGCCGAGGCCGACTCGACTCCCCCGGTCCAGCCGCCGACGGCCAGGCCGTAGCCGACGCCGGCGGCGCGCTCGCGCTGCCGGTACTTCGGATGGTCGCGCAGCGCCTCGAGCACCTGGCGCAGTCCCATCTTGTTCCAGGGCCGGCCGTTCGGCATCGGGTCGCCCTGCTGCGAGCAGTTCCTGAGGCGCAGCTCGATGGGATCGATGCCGAGCTGCTCGGCCATCAGGTTCATCTGGGACTCGATGGCGAAGGTGGCCTGCGGCGCGCCGGGCGCGCGGTAGGCGCCGTTCGGCGGCTTGTTGGTGAGGACTTCGCTCGCCTCGATCAGCAGGTTCGCCGTCTTGTAGTAGCCGCCGAGCAGCACGGCGGCGATCGAGGCCGGCGCCCCGGGCTCCGCGCCCGAGTCGAAGACCAGCTTCGCCTGCAGCGCGGTGAGCGTGCCGTCCCGGCGCACACCGGTGCGCAGCCAGATCTCCGCCTCGGGGCCGGGGTTGCTCATCAGGAAGTCCTCGCGCCGCGTCAGCACCACCCGCACGGGGCGCCCTGTGGCCACGGCCAGCGCACCCGCCAGGGGCTCCAGCAGCATGAACTTCCCGCCGAAGGCGCCGCCGACGGTCAACGTCACGACTTTCACGCGCGACTCCGGATAGCGCAGGGCCTTGGCCACCTGCTGGCGGACGTAGAAGGCGGCCTGCGTGCTGGTGTACACCGTGATCCCGCGGGTCACGGGATCGATGGCGGCCACGGTGGCGTGGGGCTCCATATAGGCCTGATGGAGCCGGCCCGTCGCGTAGGTGCGCTCCACCACGACCTCCGCCTCCGCGAAGCCGGCCTCAACGTCGCCCCGCCGGAAGGTGTAGCTGTTGGCGACGTTGCGCGGCTTCTGCTCCTTCGCGCCGGCCTTCACGTCCACGGTGGCGTGGGCGGCCGCCTCCTCATCGTGCCCCCCGTCGCGCCGGACCAGGGGCGCGTCCTCCCGCATCGCCTCCCGGGGGTCGAGGGCGGCCGGCAGCACCTCGAACTCCGCGCCGGCGGCCAGGCGGTCCAGGCCGTCCGCCGCGGCGTCCTCCGTCTCCGCGAGCACGACCGCCACCGGATGGCCGGAGTACAGCGCCTCCCCGCGCCGGGCGAGCAGGCCGCTGGACGTCCCCTTGGGGAGATCTTCCTCGACCAGCACGGCCACGACACCGGGGACGGCGAGGGCGGCGGCCTTCGGCAGCGCGGTCAGGCGTGCGTGCGGGTGGGGGCTGAGGAGCAGCCGGGCCTGCAGCATCCCCGGCAGGCGGAGATCCTCCGTGTACCGGGCGCTGCCCGTGATCTTCTCCAGACCCTCGATCCGCTTGGCCGGCTTGCCGACGACGGTGCTCACGTGGATGGGCTCCCCCCGAATCCGATCTCGTACGTCTCGAAGAGGCGGCTGTACAGGTCGAGCGCGTAGCGGTCGGTCATCCCGCAGATGTAGTCGCAGACGACGCGCGGGACGCCGGCGTCGTGCAATCGCTCCTGCGTGAGGCGCGGCAGCAGGCGGGGCTCCTTCGCGAAGATCTCGAACAGCCCGCGCACGATGCGCCGCGCCTTCTGCTCCATCAGCAGCTTCTCAGGATGATAATACACGACGTCCCGCAGGTAGAACGCCAGCTGGCGCAGCTGGCCTTCCCGCAGCTCGCTGAGGCGGACGAGGCGGGCCCGGCGCATCGCCGCCTCGGGATCCCCGGGCCGCGAGGCGGTCAGCCCCTCCTCGGAGGTGCGGATGACGTCCTCGACGAGCCGGCCGATCATCCAGCGGATCGCTTCCCGCACGCGCACCTCCTCGCGCCGCCGCGAGCCCGGCGGCAGGAAGCGGCGGGGCACCTCCCCGCGCATCTCCTCCAGGGACAGCTCCACCTGCCGGTCGGCGGCGTCCCGGCGGGCCACCAGCTGGTCGGCGTAGTGCGCGCCCTCCGTCCACAGCTCGATGCCCTTGGCCCCGAGGTCGCCCTCTTCGGCCAGCCCGATGCGCAGCGCGTCATCCAGGTCGTGCGTGCTGTAGGCGATCATGTCCGCGAGGTCGACCACCTGGCCTTCCAGCGAGGCGCTGGGCAGCGCGGCAAACTCCGCCGGCACCTGCGGGGTGTCGTAGATCGTGGCGTGCGTGGCGATGCCCTGCCGCACGTGCCAGGAGAGATTCAGCCCCGGATACATCGCGTAGCGGATCTCCAGCTCGTCCAGCACCCGCAGGGACTGCAGGTTGTGCTCGAACCCGCCCGCATCGTGCATCAGCGCGTGCAGCTCCTGCTCCCCGGCGTGCCCGAAGGGCGGGTGGCCGACGTCGTGCGCCAGGGCCACCGCCTCGACGAGGTCCACGTTGAGGCCGAGGGCCGCGGCGATCGAGCGCGCGATCTGGCTGACCTCGAGCGTGTGGGTCAGGCGCGTGCGATAGAAATCGCCTTCGGTGACGACAAAGACCTGCGTCTTGTGCTGCAGCCGCCGGAAGGCGGTGGAGTGCAGGATGCGGTCCCGGTCCCGCTGGAACTCGGTGCGGTACGGATCGGGCTGCTCGTGGTAGCGCCGGTGGGTCTGCGCGCTGCGCACGGCGTAGGCCGCCAGGATCCGGGATTCGATCGCCTCGCGGGAGGCGCGATCGGTTATCATCGACGTGGGGGAAACCTCGTGCTGACTTCCCTCCGCTGGATGACAACTCCTGTCGTGGTATACTGAGGCCACTTCTGCATGGCGAGACAGACGCACACGGAAATCGAAATCCGCCTGTTCGACGAACCCGGGCGGCTCGTCGTGCGGGGACGCTCCACGAAAGCGGTGGTCGCCGCGCTCCTGCGCGGGGCCCCCTCGCACGGCTCCTGGCTGCGCGAGGTGGCGCGGTGGGTCGAGGGCCTGGTCGAGGACGGCTGGCAGTACCGCGGCTACACCGGCGACCGGCTCCTCTTCCGCAGCACCAAATCCCTCGGCCGTGAGGAGGCGGAGGCCTACGTGCAGCGCCGTTTCGGGCGCGACGCCCTGGCCCGCGTTTCGGTGCGGGACCGCGCGGAAGTGCGCAACCATGCCCGCCCCCCGAAACTGCCCAAGGCCGACGACGAGCTGACGCGCGAGCTGCGCCGGCTGATCGGCCCCGAGTCCCATCAGGCCGAGCTGTACCTGGGCCATCCCACCGAGGAGCTGAGCGAGCTGCTGCTCGACATGAGCTTCCTCTCCCAGGAAGCCCTCGAGGATCCCGAGATCGGCGCGCTGATCGACGAGCTGCGCAGCGAGCACGAGAGCGACGCGCAGTACCGCGACCTGCACACCCGCTACCTCACGCTGATGGAGCGGACCGGGCCGAGCGATCCGGCTTCGGAGGAAGCCTACTGGGATCTGTTCTCCTACATGTCCCGCAAGCTGAGCGCGCTCGTGCCCGCCCTGCGCAGCTTCCTCGAGCGGCGCGGGTTCACCGATCTATGCGAGCACGAGGCCACCGCCTTCCTCACCGCCGCCCTCTCCCAGGCTCTCTCGATTATTGAAGACCGCGACGAAGAGTAAGGCCGTCTTCGCGGGGATCTCCCTCGCCGGCCTGGCCGCCGCCGTTCTGTGGTGGCCCTCCGTCCCGCCGCCTATCACCGCCAACCAGATCCTCGCCATGCTGCCCCCCGGGAGCAGCGTGCACAGCCTCGTGCGCCTCGAGATGGACGGACGCCGACCGGCCGAGGCCGCGGTCGTGGCCCGCATCCCGTCCTATCCCGGCTCCCGGGAGTATGTCCCCACGGCGCTCGTGTACCGCTACGCCCGGCTGAGCCGGCGCTACCGCGAAGCGTACCGCGCCCCCTCGCCGGGGGCCGTTCCCTTCTCGGCGGACGCCGGCCCCGCGACCGGAAGCCGCGAGGCGGCCCTCTTCTCCGGGCTGGACGACGATGGAGCGCTGCGGTACCGCTTCGTCGGGCTGACCCGGGGGCGGGCTGTCGTGCTGCGGGAAGCGCGTGCGGCGGGGGCGCTGCGGCCGGACGGGATCCCGCCCGCGCCGCCCGCGGTGGTTTGGCGGTACGCCGTGCGCGGGGGCACCGTCCTGGCCCGAACGAGCGTCGTCCGGCTGCGGCCGCGCCAGCCGCTTCGGGTTGTGGCCGTGGGAGGCGGACCGGCCAGCGTCGTGCTGCCGGACAGCCGGTTCGACGTCGTCGAGTCGGGGTACCGCCAGCGGACGCCGGGAACCTATCGGATCCGGATCGTGACGGGGTTCACGCCGCCCGAGGCGGCGTACGTGCTCACCGTGATCGTGGAGCCCTGATCACTCCTGAGGCCTGAAGCGGGCGGCCAGCGTGCCCACGACGACCTGCAGGGCCGCGGCCACCGGGACGGCGAGCAGGGCCCCCGCGGCGCCGAGCAGCCTCGCCCCGATGATCAGGGCGATGATCGTCAGCAGCGGGGACAGGCCGACCGAGGCGCGCATCACCCTCGGCACCACGAAGTTGGCCTCCGCCTGCTGGATCGCCGCGTACCAGGCGATGACGAAGATGAGCTTCCAGGTCGGCTGGAACAGCGCGAGGAAGACCGCCGGGATCGCGCCGAGCAGCGGCCCGACCATCGGGATGAGCTCGGTGATCCCGGCCACGATCCCGAGGAGGATCGGGAAGGGCATGCCGATCCCCGCCATGCCGATGAACGCGGCCGCCCCGATGATCAGCCCGAGCAGCAGCTGGCCCCGCACCCAGCCGCCGAACTTCGCCCCGATCTGCTCCACGACGTCCGCGACCTCGCGGCGGTGGCGGCGGGGAAACAGGGCGAGGAAGCCTGCCTTGATCGCCGGGCCCTCCACGAGCATGTAGAAAGCGAGGAAGAGCACCGTGATGACGGTGGCCAGCCCGCCCACGAACTTGAACGCCACCCCCGCCGCCGGCGCGAAGTAGCGCGTGAGCCGGTTGATCTCCTGGGGCAGCCGCCGGATCAAGCCCGTAAGGTCGGGCAGCCAGCGGTAGCGGTCCTCCCAGCTTTGCACCAGTGACTCCAGCTGCCCGAGGTTCTCGGGCAGGTTCGCCAGGAACTGCTGCGCCTCGATGACGACCGGCGTGACCAGCAGCCCGGTCAGGGTCAGCAGCATCACGATGATCACCAGGAAGACGATCAGGATGGCCCACGTGCGCGAGAGATGCCAGCCCCGCCGGCCCCACCGCACGCGTTCGAGGCTGGAGGTGACGGGCGACACGCCCGTGGCCAGGATGGCGGCAACGAGGATGACGATCAGGATGTCGACGATCTGGGTGAGCAGGCGGGCGAGGCCGATCAGCGCCAGCGCCGTGGCCACGATCAGACCGGTCCGAACGACGAGATCCGTGCGCGCGTTCATCGGTCTACCTCAGTTCGGTAGGGGTTGCACCGGTCCTGCGGAATCCATCCGGGGATGTCCGGCCCGCTCCTGTTCCTGCAGCAGACGGCGCCGTCCGGCTCCGTGCCGGGCGTGAGCGACGCCGCCGCCGTCGTGGTCGGCACCGTGCTGTCCCTGCTGGTGCTCTACGCGATCATCGCCGCCAATCTCCGCGCGAAACACCGCTCGGGCTAGCGGGGAGCGATCCGGCCCGAGAACGTGACCGCCTCGCCGGCCAGGTCCATCCCCCCGCTCGCGTCGCGCACCGCGACGACGACCCGATCGCCTTCGAAGCGCATCCGCATGAACATGTGGTCGTTGTTCCCGATGCTGTCGTACTCCACGGCGAAGGTGCTCTCGTCGGTCCACACCCCCCGCAGCCCCAGCGGCAGCCCGTACTCTCCGGGGGAGAACCGGTGGATGCCGTCCAGACCGACGGGCCAGGAGACCGCGCGCCCGTCCTCCGCGAACCGGAAGTGCACGACCGCTTCGCTCGTCCCGCGGAAGCTGAGCCGCATCGCCTCGATCGCCAGCGGGTTTGCCTCGAAGACGAACGTCTTCTCGGCGACGCGCTTTGCGGCAGCCGGGAGCACTGCCGCCGCGGCCGAGGGCGGCTGCGCGACCCGGACCACGGCGGCCTGCAGCTTCGCCAGACCCGCCGGGTTCGGAGGCAGCGGCTTCGACATGCTGGTCAGGGAGGCCGCCAGCATCGGGCCGATGTCGTCGAGGGTGAAGCCTCCCCCGGTCGTCGCCACAAGGATGTCGAACGCGGGAACGACCGCCACGTACTGCCCGCCGCGCCCGTCGGCGCGGTAGGAGTCGAGGTCCCCCTCGGCCTCGGCCCGGGCGATCCACCAGCCGTACCCGTAGTAGTCGTCGCCGTCCGTCTTGATCTGCGGCCGGACCGCGTCCGCCACCCACCGCTCGGAAACGATCCGCCGGCCCTCCCAAACCCCCCGGCTCCACCACAGATAGCCCAGCTTCGCGGCGTCACGCGGGAGGAGCTTCAGGTCGCCCGCGCCGCGCGAGATCCCCTGGGGATCGGCGGGCCATACCGCTTCACGGATGCCGAGCGGCTCGAACAGGTTGGCGCGCGCGAACTCCAGGGCGGTCATCCCTGTCGCCTGCTGCAGGATGGCGGAGAGGAGGTGCATCCCCGGGCTGCAGTACACGAAGTGCGTCCCCGGATCCCACCGCACGGGCCGGTCGAGGACGTACTGCACCCAATCGGGGCTCGCGCGCATCGCCCGCTGCGTGGCCTCGTTCTCGTCCCTGGTGCAGTCGAGGCCCGAGGACATCGTCACCAGGTGGCGCACCGTGATGCGCTCCTTGCGCGCGTCGCGGTTCGCGACCGGACGGCCGGCGAAGAACGAGAGCATCGGCCGGTCCAGCGTCAGCTTGCCCTGGTCGGCGGCGATGCCGATGAGGGTGGTGATCACGCTCTTCGTCACCGAGCCCAGGTCATGGACCGTCGCGCCGTCGTACGGGTAGAAGGTGGCGTCGACGACGGCGTATCCGTTCCGGACCAGCAGCAGGCTGTGGACGGGAAGCCCCTTCTCGCGGATGGCCATCAGGGCATCGGCGAGCAGGGCCGAGTCGACGCCCTGCTCCTCGGGCGTGGAGGTCAGCCACCCCTCGGTGGGCCAGTACGCGGGAGCCGGCGGAGACTCTCTCAGCGACGGGGCAAGGACCACGACCATCACGATCACGACCGCGGCGGCCAGAAAGCCCAGCAGCATTCGAACACGCATGAGCGGGGCCTCCTTCCTTCCTGGCGCCAGCCTATCGCGGCGCCTACGGCCACGCCATCCGCTGCGGGCGGGATTTCCACCCATCCCCTGTGCCCCGCCGCCTCCGGGACGTGCGCGCTCCGCGTGGAACGCCCGCTTCTGCTTCGTCTCCTGCTCCGCCGTCTGCGCTGACACGCTGCGTCTTCGCCCGCCCGGCAGGCGGCCCGCGCGCCGGCCCGAAGGAGATAGCAGCGGGGGCGCGGCTGCGTGCGTCTTCGCGAGAGGAGGCCCATCGATGGCCGCTGCACGGCTGGACGTAGGAGCGACCGTCCGTTACGGGTGGGAGACGACGAAGGCGAATCTGGCCCTCGTCGTCCTCGTCACGCTCCTGGCCGCGCTGATCACCGCCGTGCCCGCCTGGATCGCGAATTCCCTCGACGGACGGGCCACGGCGCTATCCGCCCTGCTCCGCCTGACCGGGGCCATCTTGTCGGTCCTCGTGGGGATCGGCGTAGTGCGCATCAGCCTCCGCCTTCACGACGGCCAGCGGGTGGAGCTCGGCGACCTGCTCCGCGCGGACTGGCCGCTGTTCTGGCGCTACCTCGCCGCGACGATCGTCTACAGCCTCATCGTCGCCGCCGGGCTGGTCCTGCTGATCGTCCCCGGCGTCATCCTGGCCGTGCGGTACGTGCTCTTCGGGTACTTCATCGTGGAGCGGAACGCCCGCCCGGTCGAAGCCCTGAAGATGAGCGCCGCGGCGACGCAGGGCGCGTACTGGGAGCTGTCCGTGCTCGGCCTCGCTCTGTTCGGCATCATCCTCCTCGGCGCGCTGCTGCTCGGCGTGGGGCTCCTGGTGGCGTTCCCCGTGGTCTACCTCGCCGCCGCCCGGGCGTACCGGACCCTCACGGGAGGACCGGCGCCCCAGCCGCAGCCGGCCGCCTAGGATCCCGGCCTCGATCGCCGTCTTCCTCTTGACAGCGGATCACCCGTGCCGTAGGTTGTTTATAACCAACAGGTTATATAACTTGAGAGTTATCCTATGACTTCGACACAACGTCTCGACACCACGTTCGGCGCCCTGGCCGACCCCACCCGGCGGGCCATCCTCTCCCGCCTGACCTCGGGGGAGGCCTCGGTGATGGAGTTGTCGAGGCGCTTCGCGATCAGCCAGCCGGCGATCTCCAAGCACCTGCGCGTGCTGGAGCGCGCCGGGCTGGTCTCTCGGCGGCGAGCGGCGCAGCGGCGTCTGTGCCGGCTCGAGCCCCGCCCGCTGGCGGAGGCCGATCGATGGCTGGAGACCTACCGGGCGTTCTGGGAGGCGCGGTTCCGGAAGCTGGATACGCTGCTCGACGAGCTGACCGCCCAGGAACGGGCCCGCCGGCGCCCCAGGCGGGCGGGAGGAGGACACCGATGAAGCAGCTCAAGGGACTGGCCCTCGCGGCCCGCGGCGAGCTGGAGATCGTGATGACGCGGGAGTTCGCCGCGCCGCGGCGCACCGTCTTCCGGGCGCTGACCACGCCGGAGCTGGTGAAGCGCTGGCTGTACGGGCCGGACCCGTGGATGCTGGCCGTCTGCGAGATCGACCTGCGGGTCGGCGGCCGGTACCGCTACGTCTGGAAGAACCGGACCGACGGCTCGGAGATGGGCGCCGGCGGGGTCTTTCGTGAGATCGCGGCGCCCGAGCGCCTCGTGCAGACCGAGCGGTTCGACGATGCCTGGTATCCCGGCGAGTCCCTCATCACGACCGTCCTCACCGAGCACGCCGGCACGACCACCTTCACCGCCACGCTGCGCTACGAGTCCCGCCAGGCCCGCGACACCGTCCTGAAGTCCCCGATGGAAGAGGGCGCCGGGCAGAGCTACGAGCGGCTGGCGCAGCTGGTCACCTCGCTGGAGGCGTAACCGATGCAGAAGATCACGACCTACCTGTGGTTCGACGATCAGGCCGAAGAGGCGGCGAACTTCTACGTCTCGCTCTTCAAGAACTCGAAGATCGTCAACGTGAGCCGCTACGGCGACGCCGGACCGGGGCCCAAGGGCACGGCGATGACCGTCACGTTCCAGCTGGAGGGCCAGCAGTTCATCGCCCTGAACGGCGGGCCGCACTTCAAGTTCACCGAGGCCATCTCGCTGCTGGTCAGCTGCGAGTCGCAGCGCGAGGTGGACGACCTGTGGGAGAAGCTCACGGCCGGCGGGGGCGAGCCCGGCAACTGTGGGTGGCTGAAGGACCGCTGGGGTCTGTCCTGGCAGATCATCCCCGCCGCCCTGCCCAGGCTGCTGGGGGACCGGGATCCCGCCCGCGCCCGCCGCGCCATGGAGGCGATGCTGAAGATGCACAAGATCGACATCGGTGCCCTGGAGCGGGCCGCGGCGGGACACTGACCGCATCCGTCAAATCGTAGCCGCGGATCCCCACGAAGGAGCGAGGATCCCGGGAAAGCACCGTCGCCTGGAAGGCTCCGGGAACACGAGCCGGGTCCTGAAGATCACCAGCATCGCCGAGGCGAACGCCGCCCGCGCCGACATCGAACGGATCGTCCGGCCTGGTGCGCGTGGCGCGACACCCAGGGGGGCGGCCCGAAGCCGACGCCGCGGTCCTCCCGAGTCGCGGCGCGGGTGAAGAAAGCGCCCCTGACTCAGCGCCGGTCCTCGAGAAGCTCGAGGAGCCTGGTGGTCGTGTTCCAGTTGCGGATGGTCATGCACTTGTACTCGGGCTTCATGACGATCCGCGCCAGGCGGCTCTGCGTCGCCTTGCTGATCCGGCGGGAGAAGTACAGGGCGTGCCGGCCGGCCGCCACCTCGTCCACGCCGGGTTTGGTCTCGACGACCTTGCGCGCCTTCCGCGGCGTCAGCGGAGCTTTGACGAAGATCACGTCGTAGCGGTAAACGTCGGGGCGTGCGCCGAACCCTCCGGGGGCCTCCTTCACGACGCGCCGGAGCGCGCCGAGCGGCACGACCACGACCCTGGCGGTGTACGCGAACCGCTTCGCCAGCGCCGCTTCGATCGTCCCTTCCAGCCGCGCGCGCTCGACCGTCGGCGTGCTGAAGACCACGTTGCCGCTCTGGATGTACGTGGCGACATCGGAGAAGCCCATCTCCTCGAAGGAGGCCTTCAGCGCCGCCATCGTGATGACGTTGCTGCCGCCGACGTTGATGCCGCGCAGGAGCGCGAGGTGGCGTCTGCTCTTCGGTACCGGACCTCCCATGTACCGGGGCGCTTTCGCCCGATCGGCGGGGCATCCTGCGCCCGCTCGTTCGGTCCCACGCTTCCGGCGAGAGCACCGGAATCAGGAATCGGAGGGGGGTGCACACGGCAGGCGCCCCAGAGTAGAGTAGATCTACCAGACTGCCCTCGGGAGGAACAGGCGATGACCGTGCAGCTCAATCCGTACTTGAGCTTCAAGGACAATGCGCGCCAGGCGATGGAGTTCTACAGGTCGGTCTTCGGTGGCGAGCTCACGATGAATACCTTCAAGGAGTTTCACGCCTCCGATGATCCGAAGGAAGACAACAAGATCATGCACTCGATGCTCAAGGCTGACGGCCTCGTGTTCATGGCCGCCGACACTCCTAATCGCATGCAGTACGCGCCGGGATCGCGCATCAGCCTGTCGCTCAGCGGCGACGATCAGGCCACGCTGACGGGATACTTCAGCAAGCTTGCCGCGGGCGGACGGATCACGATGCCGCTGGAGAAGGCCGCCTGGGGCGACACCTTCGGCATGTGCACGGACAAGTTCGGCGTGCAGTGGATGGTGAACATCACGGCCCGGAGGTAAGGGCTCCCCGGGCCAGAGGGCGGAGCCCGTAATGAGCTCGGTCCTCAGCTCACGGCTTTCTTCACGAGCGCGGCGATCTGTGCCTCTGCGGCGGCGGTCAACTCCTTCAGCGCGAAGGCGGTCGGCCACATAGCGCCTTCGTCGAGGGTTCGCCGTGTCGTTGAAGC
>DASUAK010000163.1:0-7868 GCA_035763845.1 bacterium
TGCGGCCCTCGTAATACTGCAGGTGGCGGGAGAGCAGGTCCGGGCGGGCGATGATGTCCGAGTCGAGGTAGAAGAGGATGCGGCCGCGCGCCAGGCGCGAGCCGGCGTTGCGCGCGGCGGCGCGGCCCGCGTTCGGCTGCCAGTGGTAGAACAGCTCCACCGGCGCCGTGTAGGCGGCGACCATCTCCTCGGTGCCGTCGGTGGAACCGTCGTCGAGGACGACGACCTCGTACCGCTCGGGCGCGAGGTCCTGCCCGGCGACCGCGTCCAGGGTGCGCCGGAGGGTCTCCCGGTTGTTGTAGGTCGGGATGATGACGCTGAGGTCAGGCATCGGGCGTCGACACCAGGATGGCCATCAGCATCCACATGCCCGCCCCCAGATGCACCGAGAGCAGCGTCCCGTCGAAGAGCTGGTGGACCAGCATGCCGGCGAGCGCGGCGAGCAGCGCGATGCGCAGCCCGCGCGCCGTGCCGTCGGGGGCCCGGGCCTGCCACCGCCAGCTGAGCCGGAACGTCTCCGCCAGCAGCGCCGTGAAGATCGCCAGTCCCAGCACGCCCCCCTCCGCGGCCATGTTCAGGACGATGTTGTGCGCGTTGGGGCGGGCGTCGGGCGGATTGACGTCTCCGGCGAGGCGGTACTGGGGGTAGACGAGCGGGAAGGTGTTCATCCCCGTGCCGACAACCGGATGGTCCGCGAAGATCGCCACCGCGGACCGGAGCAGGTAGATCCGGCTCTGGTGCAGGGCCGGGACGATGATGCTGCGGGCCCGCGTGACCAGCGCGGACCGCTCGACGCTGCCGGCGGCCGCCCCCAGGACCACGACGGTGAGCGCGGCCAGCAGGCCGGCCCTCGCCGCGCGGCGGCCTCCGAAGCCGATGAGCAGGATGAGGCTGGCGGCGAGCCCCAGCCAGGCCCCGCGCGTGTAGGTGAAGAGCAGGGCGGCGGAGGCGAGGATCGAGATCGCGGCGGCGAGGTAGCGCGAGCCCGTCCGGGTGTGCAGGGCCAGCCCGAGGGCGATGACGACGGTCATCAGCATCGTCGTGCCGACCGCGTTCTGTCCCAGGGTGGGCGTGGAGGCCGGGGCGGCCGTGCGGACGTGGAAGGCGATGGCGCCCAGCGCGGTCACCCCCCCGCCGAGCACCCACGCCCAGCACAGCGCGACCAGGCTCTGCGGATCACGGCGCAGGATCCGCGAGGTGAGGCCGAAGGCCAGGTAGATGGTGAGCGCGGCCAGGCCCACCGACGAGATGGCCATCGACCGGTACGGCGAGAGGGCGCCCGAGATCAGGAAGATGACAATGAAGGCCGCGATGAGCAGGTCGAGGCGCGTCGGCCTCCAGGGGGCGCTGCGAAGAGAGGCCGCCTCGAGCACGATGGTGACCAGCATGAGGACCAGGCCGATCGTGGCGAAGCCCCCGGCGTAGAGGACGGCCGTCAGGAGCAGCGCGGTCCGCTGCAGCCGATCAAGCCAGGGCGGCATGGTGTCGATCCAGCTCGCGGCCGAGATGGGTGAGGTAGTGGCGGTTGAGCCCGCCGCGCAGGGCGAGCTGGGCGAGGCCGGGCATGCCCCGGCGTTCCAGACCTCTGGCGAGCCGCGCGGCGCCGCGGGCGCTGAGGGCGCCCCCCGCGGCCATCGCCCAATAGACCGCGCGGTGCAGGGCGGTGTTCTGGATGAGCAGCCGCGTCCGGAGCCCGGGCGCCTTCCTATAGAAGTAGGCGGCGCTGCGGGCCCGCGCTTCCTCCTTGCGGAGCAGCGCCTCGACATCGTCGGGATCCGGTGAGGGCTGCACGTGGAACGCCGCGGCCTCGCGACTGAAGACCCGCCGCACCCCCAGATGGCGCAGGCGCATCCCGAGCTCGAAGTCTTCCCAGCCGTAGCCGGGGAACTGCTCGTCGAACATCCCCGCCCGCTGCAGCTGCTGCTTCCCGACGCCGGCGTTCGCGGTGTCGAGATAGGCGGGGGAGGCCGCGAGGCGCGGGACACCCGCCTCCGCCGCCGCATCGACGGTGGGGACCAGGACGACCGGGCCGCGGGAGAGGGTGCGGGGGCCGTGCCGCCGGTGCACCGCCAGGTGGGCGCGCAGGAACGAGGGCCGGACCATCACGTCGCTGTCGATGAAGACGATGACGGGCGAGCGGGCCTGCTCGATCCCGGCGTTGCGCGCGGCGCTGCGTCCACGGTTGGTCTGGAACCGGATGTGCCGGACGCGGGGCCCGGCGGCCCGGACGACCTCCGGCGTATCGTCCGGCGAGCCGTCGTCCACGACGATGACCTCATAGGCCTCGGGGGCCAGCGACTGAGCCAGCAGGCGGGTCAGGCACTCACGGAGCAGGGCGGCCTGGTTGTAGGTCGGGACGACGACGGACAGCTCCATCACTGCTCGACCAGCTGCAGCCCGGCCAGGCGCGCGTAGATGCCCTCGCGCGCCATGAGGTCGTCGTGGCGGCCCACCTCCGCGATCCGGCCCTGGTCCAGCACGATGATCCGGTCGGCCTTGCGCACGGTGGACAGCCGGTGGGCGATGATGAAGGTCGTCCGCCCCGCGGTCAGCCGGTCGAGGGCGTCCTGGATGAGCCGCTCGGACTCCGCGTCCAGCGCCGAGGTGGCCTCGTCGAGGATGATGATGCCCGGGTTGTTGAGGACGGCGCGGGCGATCGCCAGGCGCTGGCGCTGTCCGCCGGAGAGCTGGTAGCCGTCCTCCCCCAGCATCGTGGCGTAGCCCTGCGGCAGGGCGCGGATGAAGCCGTCGGCGTTGGCCGCGCGCGCGGCGGCCAGCACGTCCTCGTCGCCGGCATTGGATCGCGCGTAGGCGATGTTGTCCCGCACGGTGCCGCGGAACAGGACCGTTTCCTGCGGCACCAGGCCGATCTGCCGGCGCAGCGAGCGCCGCGTCACGCTGCGGATGTCCACCCCGTCGATCTCGACGGCGCCCTCGGTCGGGTCGTAGAAGCGGGGGATGAGGTTGACGAGCGTGCTCTTGCCGGCCCCGCTCGGGCCCACGATGGCGATGCGCTCCCCGGGGGCGGCGTCGAGGGTGACGCCGTACAGCACGCTCCCCCCGCCGTTGTAGCGGAAGGAGACGTCCCGGAACCGGACGGCGCCCCGCACCGCCGGCAGCTCGCGGGCGCCGGGGGTGTCCCGGACGTCGCCCGCCGCCGCCGTCAACTCGAGCACCCGCTCGAGGGCGGCGAGGCCCTGGCGGATCGAGGCGTAGAAGCGCGAGAGAGAGATGGCCGGCTCCACGGCCAGCCCGGCGTAGACGAAGAACGAGATCATCGCCCCGGCGGTCAACAGGCCCGAGGCGACGAGCCGCCCGCCCAGCCAGAGGACGGCGACGAGGCCGAGGGCGGTGAGGAAGCTGACCACCGGCACCTGGGCCGCGATGAGCTGGCTGATGCGCAGGTTCTCCCCGAAGGTCCCCTCGTTCTCCCGCCGGAAGCGCGCGATCTCGCGCTCCTCCTGGGCGAAGGCCCGGATCACCCGCGCGCCGCTGAAGGCCTCGCGCAGCAGCACGGCCAGTCTGGCCACGCGCTCCTGCGCGCGCTGTGAGATCCCTTGGATCTCCCGTCCGAAGACCCTCGCGGCGCCGAGCAGGAGCGGGATGACGACGAACGTGAACAGCGCGAGCCGCCACTGCAGGTAGAACAGCATCCCCAGGATGCCGGCGAGGGTGAGGACGATGCCCGCCATGTCGAACAGGCCGGTCAGCAGGGTGGTCTGCACCACCTGGGTGTCCTGCAGGCTGCGGGCGATCGCGTCCCCGCTGGTCCACCGCTCGAAGCGGTCGAGTGACCATCGCTGGATGCGCTCGAACGCGTGCTGCCGGAGATCGGCGATGACCCGGTGGCTGAGGTAGAAGCCGAAGTAGATCTGCCCGTACAGCCCCACGCTGCGAAGGAAGAACGCGCCCAGGAGCACGAGCGCGGCCGTGTCGAGCGCCCGCAGGCTCCGGGCCTGGACGATGCGGTCGATGGTGAGGCCGAGGTAGCGGGGGACGAACAGCTGGGAGACGGTGACCAGCAGCAGGCTGCCCAGTCCGGCGAGGACGAAGGGCCAGTACGGTACGATGAGCCGGACGACGCGCCTCATTGCGAGATCAGGACATCCTCTCTGCCATGGCCAGGGCGCCGGCGGCCACGTGCTCCGCCGCGCCGGGGGTGCGCAGCCCCAGGCCCCGCAGCTCGGCGGCGATCGCTTCGCGCCGCGCGGGATCGTTCAGCAAGTCCGCCACTCGCTTCGCCAGATCCTCCGGCGTCCACCTGCCGACCCACTCGGGGACGACCATCCGTCCGGCCCGGGCGTTCGGCAGCGCGACGTACTTCAGGCGGCGCAGGACCCCTCGGGCCGCCGCACGCCGGAAGGCGGGGCCGAGGGCCGGGATGCGCGCGATCCACTCCGCCATTCCTTCGAGCGGAGCCACGTGCAGGGCCTCTTCCTCGACCACGACGGCGAACGGCACGCCGAGCATCGCCAGCTCCAGGGTATTCGTGCCCGGAATCGTGATTACAAGGTCGCTGAATCCCACCGCCGTCCACGGCTCGCGACCCACCCAGGTGATGTCCAGGCCGGGATGGTCCTGTGCGACCTCGGCCCGCACGCGGTCCACGGTCGAGGGCGAGAGGAACTCCGAGACGATGACGTTGACGCGGGCGCGAACGCCCAGATGTTCCATCGCGTCCGCGGCCGCGGTCAGATACGGGGTCATCACCGCGAAGAACCGGTCCCGGCTGCCCGGCATGAGCGACAGGACGGGCCTCCCGCGCTCGGATGACGCGGCGATGCGGGGGGCCTCCGCAAAGGCGTCAGACCGGGGGTCGCCGCTCACCGTGATCTTGCCGGCCGGAACGGCCAGACCCGCCAGGCGGTCGGCGACGCCCGACGACACGGCGAAGATGCGCCGGAACAGCTGGTGCCGCCGGGCGATGAGCGTGGTCTCGGCGAGCGCCGCGGCCGGCACGCGGAGACGCGCAGCCAGGCGGCCGGAGATGGAGAGGTCCCCGCCCAGATGCACGAGCGCGCCGGGCCCGTCCTGCCCGTCCCCGCCCGCCCCGAAGGCCAGCCGGACGACTGCCGCGGGCGGGATGACCTCGTCGAACAGCTGCCAGGCGCGGACGACCTCGAGCTCGCGGCCTCCGGCGAACTGGGAAGGCGAGAGGGCGAGGGTAATGCGCAGCGGCGTCCCCGCCTCGGAGGCCAGGCGCTTCGCCGCCCGGGCCACGGGCGCGATCCAGCCTGTGAGCTCGCCCGGGCCGTTGCCGCTGAGAATGAGTCTGACGCCGGTCATAGAACCATTCTACATACCTACCGTGCTCCGCTCCGCCGTCGTCATCGCGTCCTTCATCCTGCTCATCCTGGCGCTTCCGGCCCGAGGGCAGACGCCGTCCCCGCTCCAGGTCGAGGCCGACCAGATCATCTTCGATCAGAACACGCAGGTCGTGGACGCCGAAGGCAGCGTGCGGCTCCGGTACCGCGGGCTCCGGCTGACCGCCGACCGGGCGCGGTTCGACCTCCGGGCGGAGCGGCTGCAGGCGGAGGGGCGTGTCATCCTGATCGACGAGTCGGGACGGGAGCTGCGCGGCCGGCGGATCTCCTACGACGTCCGCCTCCAGCAGGCGGAGGTGGAAAGCGCCCAGGCCATCGTCGACCGGGTGTACCTGCGCAGCTCGTCGCTGCAGGCCCAGCCCAACCGCGTGGTCGCCGAGGATGCCGTCCTCACGACCTGCGACCCGGCCAACCCAGGCTACCGCATCACCGCCCGGCAGGTGGAGGTCATCCCGGGGGAGCGCCTCGTCGCGCGGGACGCGACGCTGTGGATCGGCAACCGCCGCCTCATCTCCCTGCCGACCTACACGCTGTCGCTCCGGACGCCGGAGGAGACGGCGCGCAGCTTCCCGCGGGCCGGCTACAATCACGTGGACGGGCTGTGGGCGGACTATCCGCTGACGTACCGGCTCGGCCCCGTGCAGGGGCTCCTGCGCACGAAGTACGGCTGGAACACCGGCTTCCTCCCGTTGAACATCCTGACCTATCCGGGGCGCATCTACGCGGCCAGCCTGACGGTGGGGCGGAACCAGAACGAGGATATGCTGGTGTTCGAGCAGGCCGAGGCCGCGCTGGACATCCCGTCGCGCCCACTGGCGGTGGGGGTCCGGCACGGCTGGTTCCGGGAGCCGTCCACGGGCCTGGAGGCCGTCCGCTCCGCCTACGAGGTGCGCTTCGCGCCGCCATCGCTCGCCATCGGCCCGCGCACCTCGCTTGCGGCGGCGGTGGGCTATCGCGACGCCCACTACGGCACCGGACACCGCTACATCGTCTCGCGCGCGGACGTGGCGCTCGTGCGCATGACGACCCCGACATCCTCTGTCGCCCTGCGCTACCAGCGGCTCGTGGCCGAAGGGACGACGCCCTTCCTGTTCGACGCGGTGGATCCCGAGGACGTCGTGAACACGGTCGTGCTTGAGTACGGCCGGACCGTGCCGCGCGGGCCCGACGCCACCGCGTCCTACTCCGTGGGGGCGTCGTACGACTTCCTGGACGGCACGCCCAGCGTCCGGGTGGGCACGGGACGGCGGCGGCCCGGCGCGTACCACTGGGGGGTGGGGACGTCGTACAATCTCACGACCCACGAGGTGACGCTGACGGTCGACACCGGCACGGCGCTGGGGGGGACGTATGTCACGCTGCAGAGCGCCTACTTCATCCAGGCCGCCCAGTTCGACTATCTGGACCTGATCATCAGATCCCGGCTGTGCGGCTGCTTCGACCTGTCGCTGGTCTACCGCGCCGTGCAGCGGGAGTTCTGGCTCGAGATCGCGCTGGCGCCGGATGTCCGCCCGGCGTTCCCCGAGGAGGTTCCACCGCCATGACCGCCCCGACTGTCAATCCCGCCATCTTCCGTGAGTACGACATCCGCGGCGTCGTCGGCGACGACCTGACGCCGCCGGTGGCCGCCGCCATCGCCCGCGCCTACGCGGCGTATCTCGACAGGCGCGGCCTCGCCTCGCGCACCGTCGTCGTGGGCCAGGACAACCGTGCCAGCTCGCCCGAGCTCGCCCGCGCCGCCGTCGGGACCCTGCGGGACGCCGGCTTCGACGTCGTGGACATCGGCACGGTGATCACCCCGGTGTTCTACTTCGCCCGCGTGCACCTCGGGATCGACGCCGGGGTGATGGTCACGGCCAGCCACAACCCCGCGCAGTTCAACGGCTTCAAGCTGGCCTACGGCTTCGGTACACTGCACGGCGAGGAGATCCAGGAGATCGGCCGTCTCACCGGGACCGCGCCGGGAAGCGCGCACAGGCCCGGCGCGCTCCGGCGCGAGGACGTGGTGCCCGACTATCTGGCGATGCTGCGGGAGAAGATCCGCCTGGGGCCGCATCGCCTGCGGGTGGTCGTCGACTGCGGGAACGGCACGGCCAGTCTGATGGGACCGCAGGCCCTCGCGCAGCTGGGCGCCGAGGTGATCCCCCTGTACGCTGAGTCGGACCCCCGCTTCCCGCATCACCACCCCGACCCCACGCAGGCGGAGAACCTGAAGGATCTCATCGCCGCGGTCCGGCGCGAGCGCGCCGACGTCGGCATCGGCTTCGACGGCGACGGCGACCGGATCGGCGTGGTGGACGAGCAGGGCGGCATCATCTGGGGCGACATCCTGATGATCCTGTACTGGCGGGAGATCCTGCCCCGCCATCCCGGCACGGTGGGGATCGTCGAGGTGAAGTGCTCCCAGGCCCTCTACGACGAGATCGCGCGGCTCGGCGGCAAGCCGATGTTCTACCGGACCGGCCACTCCCTGATCAAGGCCAAGATGAAGGAGGTCGGCGCGGTCTTCACGGGGGAGATGTCGGGGCACATGTTCTTCGCCGA